>NZ_VHOP01000094.1:0-698 GCF_008704325.1 Acetobacter sp. DmW_125128
CCCGATCCGGCGCGGCCCTGTCCACAGGATCTGGTACAGCGACAGTTTTATGCACCAGCCCCCAACAGACTGTGGGTTTCGGATTTTACGTATGTTTCCACCTGGCAGGGCTTTGTGTATGTGGCCTTCATCATTGATGTATTTGCCCGGGTCATCGTGGGCTGGCGTGTCTCCTCAACGGCCCATACCGACTTCGTGCTGGATGCCCTTGAGCAGGCTCTGTGCCAGCGGCAGCCCGAGGGCAAAGTGACCCACCATTCCGACCGCGGCTGTCAATATGTATCCATTCTCTACACGCAAAGGCGGGCTGAAGCGGGCCTCGTTGCCTCTGTCGGCAGTGTTGGGGATTCCTATGATAACGCTCTGGCCGAGACCATTAACGGACTTTACAAAACCGAACTCATCTATCGGCAGGAACCATGGAAAAACAGGGAAGCGGTTGAACTGGCAACGCTTAAATGGGTCGACTGGTTCAACAATCGGCGGCTCCTGTCCTCCATTGGAAACATCCCGCCAGCAGAAGCTGAAGCACGTTTTTATACGCAACAGAAATCACATGCATTAGCCGCTTAAATCAGATAAAAACGTCTCCACAAAACCCGGGGCAATTCAGTCCTCCCGGTTGTGCCGAGCGAAGGGGGAAACATATCCCTTATCGTCTGCATCGTATGATCTCCTACGATCACGACTCAGCCAGA
>NZ_VHOP01000095.1:0-1836 GCF_008704325.1 Acetobacter sp. DmW_125128
TCAATGGCCTCAAACTTGCTTTGCAGATCGTCTGTGCTCAGCGTCTTTCCATCCAGAGTGGAAAGTGCTTTGGCCATATCCCCCGTGTAACCATTAAAATGATCTACCGTGACATGGCTGGAATCATCAAACTTTGAGACAGACACCTTCATGCTGTCCAAAGTATCAGCAAGGCTTTTCAGGCTTTCAATGTCCTGCGTGTAATCACTGACACTGTCAAATGATGTCGGCATCAGCTGCTGCAAAGCCATGTTAAACGTAGCATCAGAGCTGCTCAGTTTGAGATCAGGCAGAATATCCTCAAGCGAGGTAGAGCTGGATTTCTTTCCTTTTTTCTGATGACCAACTTCACCAATCAGGCCGGTATCTGCTGTTGCTCCGGTGTATCCCAGAACATTGTTGATACTGTCCAGATCATCCTGAAGGCCAGATGAGACATCATCGCTGGCACGCCGCGTATGGGTGTGCGTGATCTCTAGTTGACCATCCACACCGGAAACGCTGTCCCATACGGCATGTTTTTTGGCAAACAGACTGCCAATCAGTCCTCCAAGACCACCCAGAACGGTGCCCCCGACCATAGCACCAATAGGGCCAAAGAAAGCAGCGCCCAGCCCTGTGCCAAGTGCTGTTCCAGCCAGAGAACCTATAGTTCCATAAGATCCACCACCTACGCTGGATAACGCACTGCCCAACGTAATGCCGCCTGCCAGACCTGTGCCGACATTGCCAATCGTGACATTGCTGCGACCGATCTTGGTACCAATGACCGAAGACAGCCAGGACTGACCACTGGCAGATCCACTGCCTTCAGGAGCAGCAGCCTGGTTTTTCACATTCAAGGCTTCCCATGGGGAATATGCCCAGCCGGATGATGTGATGTCGTTCCCTTCACCATATCCGGACAGAATGTTGCTGGCACTGGAAGCATTGCTGCCTGCACCAACTTTACCAAACAGATTGTCCAGATCTGCCAGGGTGGTGCGCGTGCCGCCATCAATGCTGTTGAGCAGCGGATTGATAAGGGCAAATCGCGCGATCACACTGGCAACCGAGGCATCCACACCCTGCAACATGCTTTTGAAAGACATGCCGCTGGATGTGCCCTGCATGAAGCCCTGCACCACGCCATCGGACAGCTGATCCGCCATATCGCTAATAGAGCCGGTGAAATCATCCATCACCTGCTGCTGGTGCTGGTATGCCGCCGTGGCATCGGAAAGCGCATCTGTGCTGGCCAGAAGATGCTGGGAATATTCATCTGTTAATGATCGGCCTTCCCTATAAAGCTGTTGCTCTACTTCCATATGAGCAATCAGTTTCTGGCGCGCATCATCATTGGAACCGATCAGAGATGTTTCAGTTTGCAGGATAGCAACCTGATCATTGTTCTGATTGGTCTGCCCGATCATCTGGGTGTTCTGCTGGGCAACCGTCAGGGCCTTGGCGGCACTGATGCGCTCCTGCATGGCCTGCACAAACTGCGGCGTGCCTTTCTGGAAGCTGTTTTCTGCATCCGTATAGGCAGACACATAAGAAGCCGCATCCTGTGCAGACATGCTGCCATCTGCATAGGCCGCATTGGCCTTATCCAGCGCCTGTGTTTGATCTGACATGGCAGACGTGCTGGCATGCCATTCATCCGCCAGAATGGATTGCTCACGCGCCTGCGCTGCCATGATCTGGGTTGCAGATGCGTGCGCCCCGTTAAGCGAAAGCTGCGCCTGGTCAACCTCCTGTGCCACGCTGCCCATCTGCCGGTCATAGCCCGTTAAGGCAGATGCGCTTTGTGCGGCTAGCGTTTGCGAATGATCCACTTCCTGCAAGGGATCACGC
>NZ_VHOP01000096.1:0-1842 GCF_008704325.1 Acetobacter sp. DmW_125128
GCGTGATCCCTTGCAGGAAGTGGATCATTCGCAAACGCTAGCCGCACAAAGCGCATCTGCCTTAACGGGCTATGACCGGCAGATGGTCAGCGTGGCGCAAGAAGTTGACCAGGCGCAGCTTTCTCTCAACGGCACGCATGCTTCTGCTGCCCAAATCATGGGTGCGCAGGCACGTGAGCAATCCATTCTGGCGGATCAGTGGAATGCCAGCGTAACTTCCATCAGTCGTCAGGCTGATGAACAGGATGCAGTTAATACGGCCTATGCACAAACATCTACGTCTCTTGATCATGTCACAAATTATCAGAAGGCATATGAAGAGGCATTACAATCATTTGACCCTCACAGCACATCGTTCACGCAGCATGTAAATGAAATGACGGCAGCTCTGGACAAGCAAACTGCCACACAAAAAGAACAGGCACTGATTGGCCAGACATGGCAGAATAAAGATCAGATCAGCTTGTTGCAGGCAGAAACTGCCTCGCTTGGCCAGAATGATGATGCACGTCAGAAAATGCTCACGCATATGCAAACAGAGCAAGAGCTGGTGCGCAATGGTGATTCTCTTACAGATACCAGCACACAGACCTATCTGAAAAGTGTGGATGCCTTGTCTGACGCCACGGCGGAATATCAGCATGCACAGCAGACACTAGATGATTTCACTGGAAGTCTGAGTGACATGACGGATCAGCTTTCTGATGGCGTTGTGCAGGGATTTCTGCAGGGCACGTCCAGCGGGATGTCCTTCAAGTCCACCATGCAGGGCATTGAAGCGCAGATTGTGTCCATGATTGCAAAAATGGCGCTGATCAATCCTCTGCTGAACAGTATAGATGGGGGAACACGCACAACCCTGTCTGATTTCAACAATATGTTCAGCAAGATGGGTTCTGCTTCAGGTTCTGGAAGTGCGCTTCAGGATGATAACCTAAATGCCATTTCCCAATCCGGCTGGGCCATGTCTCCAGAGGAAGTGCAGCAGGAAAAAAAGCAGCTTAATCAGTCAAGCAGTTTTAGCCTTTCATCCCTGTTCAGTGGCGGGATTGGGAACGGTGGCACTGAAAGCCTTGGTGGCGCCCTCAATATGGGGATGGGCATGCTAGGCGGTTTTGCCGCAGGCTCTTCCCTAAGCAAACTGCTGACAGATAAGCTGTTTGATGGTTCAAAAAGCTCTGAAGTCGGTGGGGAAGTCGGTTCGGGCGTTGGCTCCATTGTCGGTGGTATATTTGGTGGCCCATTGGGATCTCTGGTGGGTGGTTCCGTTATTGGTGCCATTGGGGATGCCATTGGCAGCCTGTTTGCAAAAAGGAGCAAAGATTATCAGTATGTTTCTGTGGATAATGGGCAGTTGGCAATCAGCGGCCATGTGTACAAGGATATCCATGGAAATGACACGGTAGCATCTGGGCTTCAGACCGATCTGGATAGCATCAACAATGCATTCGACTATACGGGCGTATCCGCGACAAACACAGATACACTCGGCAAAGTTGGCTATTCCAAGAAGGGGAAGAAAAAAGATACCTACAGCCTGACAGATCTGCTGCCTGATCTGGATCTGACCAGCTCTTCAGCCAACATGAATCTGGAGCTGAAGCAGCTCATGCCGTCCAGTTTTGATAGCGTGGACACGTTCACGCAGGATCTGGAAAGCCTGAAAAGTCTTGCGGACGAACTGGACAGCATGAAAGTGTCTGTCTCGAAGTTTGATGATTCCAGCCACGTCACGGTGGATCATTTCACCGGCTATACGGGGGATATGGCCAAAGCACTTTCCACTCTGGATGGAAAGACGCTGAGCACAGACGATCTGCAAAGCAAGTTTGAGGCCATTGA
>NZ_VHOP01000097.1:0-728 GCF_008704325.1 Acetobacter sp. DmW_125128
AGATACGAGAAAACAGCAACGTCGTTCCTCGCCATCATCCACATCGCTGCCGCAGCAGACTGGATCAAGTCCTAACAGGCCCTAAAGCGTGCTGATAATTTCAAGACAGCTATAGTGACCTCATCAGAATGGCGCATCAGAACAACAAGGCTGGCACCGCTAGGGCCGTTGCGAGCACTCAACCAATTGCCTACTGTTCGTACATTAGCTCCTGTTAGTCGAGCGATATGTTTTATGTGTGCTGGCGTGCTTCCAAAATCTCGTCGGAGTGCATCCGCAATAATGTTTGCAAAGGCCGCTTCCGTATCAGCCGATGGATCCAGAGGAAATTTATTTCCTTTATCTGCGCGAAAATTTCGGTCCTTTTTTGTAAACGACATTCCACGTTCCTTTGCATTACAAAAACGATTGTCTGGATGCGATCGATTCAGATCGACCGCACCGTGATCGTGATGCAAAATGTGGGCGGGTTGCTTCTCCGTCTTGAAAGCATAGAGCTGGGGATGAGAGTGGAAGCAGTAGGAGCAACTATTCCGGTGCGGGCCGCCCAATATGTGCGGATGTCAACCGACCATCAAAAATACTCCACAGAAAATCAGGCGGAAATTATCGCTGCCTATGCTGGACGGAGGAATTTTCAGATGGAGGGATCGAAGAACCCTTGATTGATGTGCTTGGCCGGTAATTTCTGGGTTTTGGCGATTTGATTGACGGTTTTTGCGATGGCA
>NZ_VHOP01000098.1:0-814 GCF_008704325.1 Acetobacter sp. DmW_125128
GGCAGATCATGCCCATCTACAGGGCCAACGTAGTAAAAACCCAGTTCTTCAAACAGCGTGCCGCCGGTGATCATGCCGCGGGCATATTCATCCGCCTTGCGGGCCGTGCGCTCCACAGGGGCAGGCAGCTTTTTCACGAACTTGCCAGCCAGTTCACGCAAGCCCATGAACTTGCGAGAGGACATCAGGCGCGACAGGTAGTTCGACATTGCACCCACGGGTGGGGCAATGGACATTTCGTTGTCGTTGAGGATGACAATCAGCCGTTCTGCGCCGGGGCCAGCCACGGCGGCGTTGTTCATGGCCTCATACGCCATACCGGCGGAAATGGAGCCATCGCCAATTACGGCAATCACATTGCGTTCGCGGTAGCTGGGGTCTTCCTCCGCCCGCAGGTGGTGGGCCACGGCCATGCCGAGTCCTGCGGAAATGGAGGTGGAGGAATGCGCTGCGCCAAACGGATCGTACTGGCTTTCTGCGCGGCGGGTAAAGCCAGAAAGGCCGCCCGGCTGGCGCAGGGTGCGGATACGGTTCCGCCGTCCTGTTAGAATCTTGTGAGGGTAGGCCTGATGGCCCACATCCCAGATTACCTTGTCATCAGGGGTGTCAAACACCGCATGCAAGGCAACCGTCAGCTCCACAACACCCAGGGATGCCCCAAGGTGCCCCCCCGTGGTGGAAACCGCGTCCACCGTTTCGGCCCGCAGTTCATCCGCAACCTGCTTAAGCTGCTCAACCGAGAGATTGCGCAGGTCCGCCGGATACTCAACCCGGTCCAGCGCAGGAAAACGCCCTAACGTCGGAATCGGTGAAG
>NZ_VHOP01000099.1:0-1484 GCF_008704325.1 Acetobacter sp. DmW_125128
CCCTCTGGCGGTGTAACAGACTGGACAGGCAACCGCCTCGTCGGGAACGAAGCCATCTTCGGGCTCCACTCCAATATCACTTTCTAAAGACAATAAATAAAAAAGCATTTCCTGTATGTTAATGTTCTCACGGTGCAGAACAATACAACATCAGGAAATGCTTTTTTAAATGTGCATTACGCACAGAGAATATTTAGAAAAATCTTTTGCCTTATTAGGTTTTGTGGAAAAATTTTATTTCCCACAAAACCCATTCACACCGATCACTAAAAAATCAAGCAGTCTTGCGTACTGCACTATTGGACGATGGCAGACATTTTTCTGCCAGAGCACCAAAAACCAGCCCCAGAACTGACCACAAAACAATCTGCATCCCTATGGATGCTTCCCGAAAACGCCAAAGCACAATAGCGGGAAAATTATCTGGCACTTCGTTGATGTCTGGCAGGCCAAACTGCACTGCGGCAACAAGCGCAAGCCCAAGAACAATACTGCATACCGCAGCGTTCCAATACCCTATAACATTAGAAAGCGCCCGCCCTACCAACAGAGAAATCATGGAAATTGCAATGGAAAGGCCAACCATTGCAAAATACATTTCCGTCCGCAGGCCAATGGTTTCTTCCTGACCAACTGCGGGTGGGTTCGGCGGATATTTCAAATCTGGTATCAACACAAACGTTAAAAACCCAACACTGGCAAGCAACAAAGCCATGCTGCGTGGGCTTAATGCTGCAAGGCGTTGGTACGCAAATGCGAAAACAATAGCAAAAATACCGCCATATGCTGCGCCATACATGAGTACAGCAGTAAGCAGCCCCCAAGATGCCTGCACGCTACGGCTTACCAGTTCAGGTTCTGGCGCCGCACCTGCGGCAGCATCCTGCGCAGCTTCAAACGCAATAGCTAAAGCAACCTGCGGTTCACCAAAAAATTTTGCAAATACAAAAGAAAGCAATGCAGCCAGAATGCCCGCGACCATGCCGCGGGCTAAAAGACGACCAACCATGAGTAAAACTTTCTTTTAATGCCTTAGTGGCAGGGGAAACCAAGCAGGTGGCGGCCATCATGCACAAATTCATGCACGGCATGCCCGGAAATCAGGGAAGTAGCGCCCTGCTCTGCACCCACAAAGTAGATCAGCAGTGCAGAAACAATCAGACCGAAAACAGCCCAAGGCAGAATGGCGCGAACCGGAATGCTCTGGCCCGCTGCCGCAACCGGCATAGCTGTATGAACAGATGTGTTCATGATGTTGTATCCTTTATTTAACAGAGCCCACCGTAGCAGGCACAAAAGAGTTTGAAACAGAACGTCATGGTTTGGTCGGCCCTCATCATAGAATGACAAAGCCTAACAGCAAGGGCATTCCGAACACGCCTGCTGCTCCCCCGCCCCTAGAAAGTGATATTGGAGTGGAGCCCGAAGATGGCTTCGTTCCCGACGAGGCGGTTGCCTGTCCAGTCTGTTACACCGCCAGAGGG
>NZ_VHOP01000100.1:0-519 GCF_008704325.1 Acetobacter sp. DmW_125128
TGATTTCTGATCGGCAAAGACATGCTCGACACGCGAGCGGATCACCGACTTCCCTGCATTGGACCGTTGGATATGGCGTGGCATAGCACTACAGTTGCATTTTTTGTTGAGTTCTGAGAGCCCTTTTGGAAATTCGCTATGATAGGTTTTCAAGAGGTTTTGATTGTGATTCAAAGGCAGGATGTGGACGCCAGCACAACGAGGCCGCATGGCCGGAATTACACGCAAGACGAAACGCTATCCGTCTGATCTGACAGATGAGGAATGGGAGCGCATAGCGCCTCTGATGCCCCCTGCGAACCGGCGTGGTCGGAAACGGACAACCGATTTCCGTGAGATCATCAATGCTCTGCGCTATCTCGTGCGCTCAGGCTGCGGTTGGGAGATGCTTCCGGTTCATTTTGGCCCATGGCAAACGGTTTACTGGTGGTTCTGAATTGCCCCGGGTTTTGTGGAGACGTTTTTTATCTGATTTAAGCGGCTAATGCATGTGATTTCTGTTGTGCATAAAAGCGTGCC
>NZ_VHOP01000101.1:0-570 GCF_008704325.1 Acetobacter sp. DmW_125128
TTTCTTTGATGTTGAAGAGCGTCTTGCCCGGCTGAGTGGGCTTGGCGATCAGCTCGAAGCGTTTTCCCGGACTGTGGATTTTGAAGCGTTCCGTCCTGATCTGGACAAGGCCCTGGCGTATTCCGATGGAAGCAAGGGCGGACGACCGCCATTTGATCCTGTGCTGATGTTCAAGATCCTGGTGATCCAGACGCTCAACAATTTGTCTGATGAGCGGACGGAATATCTGATCAACGATCGCCTCTCCTTTATGCGTTTCCTTGGGCTGGGACTTTCAGATCGGGTGCCGGATGCCAAAACGGTCTGGCTGTTTCGCGAGCGTCTGACCCAGGCGGGTGCGATCGATGGGCTGTTCATCCGCTTTGATGTGACCCTGCGTAACGCCGGGTATTTGCCGATGTCAGGCCAGATCCTGGATGCCACGCTGGTAGCGGCTCCGAAGCAGCGGAACACCAATGCAGAGAAAGCGGATCTGCGAGCAGGCCGTATTCCTGAAGACTGGCAGGACAAACCCGCAAAGCTGTCGCACAAGGATCGTCATGCGCGCTGGACACTGAAGTTCACGAAGGC
>NZ_VHOP01000102.1:0-847 GCF_008704325.1 Acetobacter sp. DmW_125128
GGTGGCTGGCGGGGCCTTGGCCGTTTTGGTCTGTGGTGGTGCCGGGTGTTTGGGCGGCGCCTTGGCCACATGCTTGATGGGCGGCTTGGGCGGTGGCGGCACCTTGATCTTGGGCGGCGGAATGAACGGTGGTGGTGGCTCGGCCATTACCGGCGGTGGCGGCGGCGGTGGAGGTGGCGGCGGGGGCGGCTGAGGGGGCGGCAGCATCTCAGCCTTAATCGGCGGATGCTCAACAGGCACGCTTGCTGTGGTGCCCATCCCATACATCAGACCCCACACACCAGCTCCATGCAAAAGAAGAACCGCTATAAGCGCACCAGCTCCAACCGCACCACTAGCGCGAAGAACATAACGCTCCTTCCCCTCCGATTGTTGAGAGTTATCCTGCATTACGCCAGTTTCCCTCCGTTGCTTTTTGAGAAAATTTTGAAAAAGCAACTCTAGAAAAATATTATTCCTGATAAATTGTTACTTTTCGAAGGTAAGATAAATTTTCGTTTCTTACCAAAAACAAAAAATGCACTTCCTCGTTGCCAAATAGTGATCGGGAAGGCTGTGCCTGTCAGAATCATAGCAGCGCATGTCTGTTTCCACTCAAAATAACGAAACCATAAGGTTTTTATGTAGATATAACATTAAAAATGAGTCAATTGGGAAAAGACTATTTTTTATAGTTATTTTATAAAGGCCCACGATATTCTGGCAAAGCATGAGCCTTCCCGTATGGCGCAATTTTGTAAAAAAGCGTGTCAAGACGCACGGCTAGGCTCAGGACCTATTAATTTATTGAACTGAGCGAGCGGTTGTGATTCAGAGGCTTACCGATGGAGGGTGGGCCTGTGAGTGA
>NZ_VHOP01000010.1:0-55238 GCF_008704325.1 Acetobacter sp. DmW_125128
ATGCCACTATTCACTCCATCTCTTCGCAAAGACGAATGAATCACAACATGCTGGTATTGTTCAAAAACTTTCGGATCAGGCTCTAAGGTCTAGCCCGCCCATTCGCGCCTATTTCCCCCTTTATCATCAGAATGAGCGACATTGTGGTCCGCTATGTCAGGACAGACGAAGCCTGAGTCGGTAGAGCTTCCTCTTTTTCCCTAGGGACACCTAAACTTCACCAAGCTCTGTCTCTTCTCTGAGGCGACGCCGAAGGATCTTCTTATGGGGGAAGAACTTTAAACCTGAGGTTTTCAACGAAGTGGATTCGTAGGTCTATAAAAGAGATATTTTCAGGTTTATTATGGGGGCTTGAGGCAAAACCACTTTGTATATTTACGTAAAGATTGAGACAACCATTATAGATTGTTTGTTTAATTTAGACCAAAACTCGACAGCGTTGATATCGTTCACATTCGATTTGTCTGTTTAGCTCACATCGCAATCCCCGCCTCCCGTCGCTGCGAGAATTCCCAGGCGATAGATGCATTGCTCTTCGCCACCCCGGAGACCGCATTGCAGATCTGTTTCTCCAGAGATGGCGTCCACGGGACAAGTTGAAAGCCCAAGCCGTTGTCAATCATCGCGTACCGCCCTGATGCAAGAGCAAGACGTTTCCGATAGACACCGGCCACGTTGTCGCCAGGAGCAACAAAGTCGAAGGCCTTTCCCTCCTGCAGCGCAAGCCTTTCGCCCAGTGCCCTTACCTCCCGATTACGGAGCGCAGTGAGCAAGCCACGCTCGAACTTGACGCGCTCCCCCCCTTCCCGTTGTGCGAACCCCTCCCGTGCGAGATAATCAACGCGCTGACGCATCGCATCCCGCACCTCAGCCCCGAAACCACCCCCGAGTTCCGGCTGTTCCTTCGCTACAGCCTGTCGGTCCAGCCACGTCGCCCCCTGCGCCTCCACCTGCTGGTCTAGTGTGAAGTCCGACCGCACCGCCAACGCAACACGTGCCCGTCCTTTTGCGTCCTCGAACCGGCGCAATTCAACGATCGCCCCCATTGGAGCGTCGGTGGTTGCCTCCAGGCTCGGAAGATGGATGTGGTGCGTACGCCCATCGATCCCATCCACCACTGCGAAGGCCGTACCCTTCAGCTCATCATCCAGCCCGCGCCCGACCAGTTTGCCGATGACGGGATGGGCGGTTTCCTCGGCGGCCAGCACCCACGAGGATTGCGGGCGCTCGACGCCCTGCTCGGCGAGACCACGGTGGATCCGTTTGATGATGTCGTTGCGCTCACCCATCTCACGCAGCGTGGCCTCCGCGTGTTCCTCCAACGCCCACCGACCCGGCCCGATCTGCTGCGCCAGCCCCAAGCCTTCCAGGCGCCGGAGACGGCCCACCTTGAGTACCTCGAACGTATCGGACCGGCGATCGGGCGTGGGACGCATGTCGATGATCCCGTGCTCATTTGCATCGCGCTGAAGCTGGCGGTCAAGCTGCGTCCAGCGATCCGCCTCGACCTGACGTTCGACGGCACGCCGGATCTCGATGTCATTGCGCACACCAAGCTCGCGGGTCACGAGTTCCTGCGCACGACCACGCATGCCTTCACGGATGTAATCGCGCGAGATTACCAAGTCCTCGCCGTCCTGCGCCTTGCCGCGCACGATGACATGGACATGGGGATGTTCGGTGTTCCAGTGATCAACCGCCGCCCAGTCGAGCTTCGTGCCGAGATCATGCTCAGCCTGCATCATAAGATCGCGCGTGAAGCGCTTCAGGTCCGCCATTTCCACCGCATCATCTGGCGAGACGATGAAACGAAAATGGTGACGGTCATCGGCACAGCGCTCGGCGAAGGCTTTGGGATCGACTTCGTCCTGTTCCGGGCCGAACATCTTTGCCTTCGCGCCGTCCTTCGTGACGCCCTCGCGGCGCAGATAACGCAGGTGGGGCGTCAGCGGTGCGGCCCGAGGGCCGTGCTTCACCACGCGGGCCTTGATCACCACCCCACGCGATCGGGTGGTCAGAAACCGGTTGGCATGCGCGCTCGCGACACGGCCACGCCCGAAGGTCGAGCGACCACTTCCTCCAGTTCCCTGACGTCCCCGCCCCATGCCCCCAGCACGCTGGGTTGCCGCCAGGGCCTGCGCGATAAAGGGACGTGCACGCTGGGCGCCAGGGGAACGGATGCGTCCGGGACGAACCCGGAAATCGTCGTCATTCTTCATGCTAATGCCCGCGATGTGCGCGAAATGGCGGTAAACCGCCAGAAACGGGAACCGGCAGGCTTCAAAGCTCCGCGCACCTCGCAGAGGGTGCCGAAAATCCGCAGAAACCCGCCACAAAACCACCCCCAACCGTGCCGCACCTCGCGGCTTTTATCCTGCCTATACGCAACCCCCTCCCCCAGCGTCCTTCTGTGCCCATCCAAACCCGGACGTGGCAACGAGGCAGGAGCCAGCATGCACCATGCCGTCATGGTCCATCCCTCCAGCCGACCGAAACGAAGAGATCCGATGGTGAAGCCGATGGAACAAGGCTCACGCCGGTCGTCATCGTCCCACTCGTTGAAGCCCGCACAGGACCGACGAACAGCTTCTCGGTGGAAATGTGCGAGACTGGCGAAGCCTTCGGCAGTTGACGAAGAAATGTCGAAACAGCGTTGTCCCCCATCCGACGTGCGACCGCAGTCACGTAAGCCCGCGTCTCGTCGGGCAGCGGTCGACCGGTCGCCAGATGCTCGTCATAGCGTCCGGGACCGGCGTTATAGGCGGCCAGAAACCCGGCGTCCCCGTAGCGGTCGTGCAGCCAGCGCAGATAGGCGGCGCCGGCGACGATGTTGTCATGCGGGTCGAAAGGATCAGCGCCGAGATTGAGGGCACGGCGCAGGTCACGCCAGGTGGCGGGCATGATCTGCATCAGCCCCATGGCGCCCGCCGATGATATGGCATGCCGATCGCCGTCGCTCTCGATGCGCAGTACGGCGTGTATCCATGACGGCGGGATAGCAGCCTGACGAGCCGCCTCCCTTACCAGTGGGTCGAGATCCTGTGCATGGACCGGAACCGGCGAGAGCGCCAGCGCGAGCCCGAACCGGGCAACCGTCAGGGTGCCCCATCGACAGAAAACCGGTGTCGACATCACAAATCCTCCGGCATGAGCATGTCCAGCGGTGGATCATCCGGGTGACGTTTCGGCGGCGAGAGGGAGAGCTGTGGCAGGACGAACTTCCGTCGCCACGACTCCCATGCCCGGGTCACGGCTCCGGTGCCGGGGTAGAGATCGTCCAGCACGTCGTCGGGCCGGGCGCCCAGCAACTCAAACGCCCAGTGGCACACCGCCTCGGGCTTCGCTCCGGTCAGTCCCCGACGCAGGGTGATGCTCTCCTGAATCCAGTCCCGCATCACCTGGCGACGGCTGACGACAGGGCGCCGCGCCGCCTTGATGATGACCGGCTCCCACGCATAGGCGACTGGCACATTGCGCTTGAAGGCAGCGAAGCCTTTGACCCAGACCATCCAGCGCGCACCGGTGTCCATGACGAGTGGGGCCAGCGTAGCGATCGACGCCGGTGTCGCGGCGGCGTGCAGCACCCAGCCGTCATAGGTCGCATCGAGATGTCGGACGAGTGCTGCGTGATCGACTTCGCCCGCGTAGTCCGGCTGTCCGCGATAGAGGTGGGCGCAGTTCACGTAGGGCGGGTCGGCATAGCCGAGCCGGAGACGGGCAAGCGTCATTCCCGGCCTCCCTGACGCCTGGCAGCGCGCGTCCAGACGAGGTTCCAGACACGACCGCCACGACCGGCCTGAAACAGGGTGGCGCGGATCGGCTGGACAAATGAAGGATCATCCAGCAGCACCGAGACATATTCGCCAGCTCGTTCCCCGGTACGGGTCCACCCTGCCCCGATCTCCGGTGCTTCGGCATTATCGCCGAGATGGATGCGATAATCGGGCGCGTGCTCCGCGTTCGCGTTCTCGGCACGAACGACGGTCAGTTCCGCGTCAAGGGCGAGTGTGCGCAGGCGGCCGGCAAAGCCGCTCGCCGTGCGCGTGAAGACACCGATGTGGGTCATGGGTTGAGAGCTTTCGTGTCAGGGATTGTGAAAAGGTCTGGCGACGTCACTCGAGCGGCGGCTCGGGCGGCCGCTGAACCGCTGGACGCACCAGCATCGTGGGGAACCGTGGTCGCGGGTCCGGCAGATCCGGAAGCGCTGCGAACTGCGGAGGCGGTGGCTCTGCCTCGCCCGTGCGCAGGTAGACAGGGGTGGCACGACCGATCACGGTGTCGGCCGACAGGACACCGAAATAGCGTCCGTCGAGACTGGCCGGGACCGCCGGGTTCATGACGAAGACCTGCCCCGGCGCGAGATGACGGCACCCTCGCCACCCGGGTAGCGGACGCCCCCGATGGTCAACGGCTTTGGCCTCTCCGACCGTCTTCCCGTCGATGGTGACACGCAGGCCGACACGACAGACGGTCTGACCGGCGAGTGCTGCAACCGGCTTGAGCAGCGGCACGCCGAAGGGCAGGTAGCCGCGCGTCGCCAGCAGCGTCGCGTCGCGCTCGGGCAGATGCAGCGCCACGATGTCGCCGACGCGCAGAGCGGCCGTCGGCGTGACCCGATACAGCCCGACCGGCACGCTGGCGGTGGCGTTCCACATCCAGTGTGGCGTGGGCGAGATACCGGTCGTCGCCAGTGTCGTGAGTGCTGCGAAATAGGTGGTGAACAACCAGCCGCGCCGGGTCATGACGCGGTTCTCCGCCAGAGCCACGCCTCATGGCGGGCGCGACAGTAAAGAGGGGGCCGCAGCCCGGCCCGCAGTCGCGCGTCGAGATCGCGCCAGTAATCCGGGCAGACAGTGCGCGGGTCAAACGGCTGCCGTTCGATGCGGGTGATAGCATCGAGCACCGCGCGGACTGGCCCGTCGCCGGTCTGACGCAGCAGCCTGTCGGCAGCGCCCGTGATCCATGGCAGAACGGCGCATGGCTCGCCCGGCGGCATAACTCGCACAATGTCGATGGACACCGTGACGGCGCCCGTGTCGCTGGCAAGCCAGCGCATCAGGGCAAACACATCGCCTGCTGCGAAACTCACGCGGCGTCTGTGGCGGTCAATTCTGACGCTGGTCTCGGGAATGCCGAAGCGCAACCAGTGCTCGATGCGGGTCTCGATCCAGACCAGATCGAGCTGCGCACCGGTAGGAGCACGAAGATCGTTCATGACGGTTCTCCGACGGGAAAGGGAAGGATGGTGGCAAGGCGATCGCGGGCGCGCCGCGCCATGTCCGGGTCGATTTCGCAACCGACATAGCGGCGGCCGGCCAGTCGGCAGGCGACGCCGGCCGCGCCGGACCCGGCGAACCAGTCGCCGACGAGGCCGTCAGGCGGGCAGCTCACGCGCACCAGCAGGTCGAGCAGCGGCACCGGCTTTTCGGTGGGGTGGATGGCGCGCCCATGAACGTTGCGGAAACGCTGCACGGAGCGGGCGAGACGCGGGCCGCCGTCGAGGCTGCGATAGGTGCATGCCGCGATGGCGCCGGTGTGCGGCGGGCGGTGCTTACGGCGCACCGTCCGCGCCCGGGCGTCGTCCGTGGTAGCCACTTCGTTGTAGATGTCCTGCCAGCGGGCGGTCGCGGGATAGAACTGCACGATCAGTTCATGAACACGCCGAAAGCGGTCGGCGTGAAACACGCTGCCGTTCTGCTTCTCCCAGACGATCTCCTGCGCGAGCCGTAAGCGGGCCGTGCGGAAGTCCGTCCCGGTCGCCATGAAGCTGCGCAGGGAACCGAACACCCACAGCGAACCGGACGGCGTCAGGGCTTGTGCTGCCAGCGGCAGCCAGCCCTCGACGCGCCGATCCCACGACAGGGAGGTTTCGCCGTAGGGCGGGTCGGCGAGGATCAGGTCATACGGCCCCTGCGCCGGCATGAGGTTGCGGCAGTCGCCGCAGAGCAGCGTCATGACGATGTCTCCGCAGCGCCCTGCCCGCGTCGTCCGCTCAGGTGGCGGCCACGGCTCCGACGAGGTGGAACAGGAGACGGGAAAAACGGACCGTTCCCGATATTGGTTCGGCGTATGTCGCAGCCCTGCGGCGCGAAGAAGATCGCACGCCATGGGCCATACATTGGGTCGCACGCGGTACACATGTACAAAGAGAGTCTATTTAGACTCTTTAGAGAGAGACGATTTGTCATTGTTTTCCAGTCCCTTATCGATGGTTTTCGCACGCGATAGGCGTGGATTCACTGGTCGATAGGCGTGTCCGCACAAAATTATCGACAGGGATATCAACAGACTTATCCACAGATGCATCGAGAGCGGGCTTCAGGCGCACGCGTTCCGGCCAGTTCAGATCGGACAGTTCGATGCGATAACCGGGAAGCGGGTTGCTGCGGGCTATGCGCCGGAGGATCGCCACGAACGCTGTGAGCGTCTGGGTAATTCCTGTTTTGCGGTGCAGATGGGCGACCTCGAAAACCCACCCGTCACGTTGCCGTCCAGCATGGCGGCGTGCGATCAGGTAGAGCAGTCGTTCGAGACCGCTAGTGAGGGTAAAATACGCCGGGTCAAGCGCGAGCACGGCCCTTGGCGTGAGAACCGCTTCGCGCACCCAGCCGGCGAGACGGATCTGGACGAAGCCGGCGGAGATCCGCCAGTCTTCGATCCACGGCGCGCCGGTCTGCTCATCAGTCCATTCTGACGCGCTCATGACGACATTGGTCCGGCTGAGGCGTTCGAGCCCGTCTGGCAGACGCTCGTAATACCCACCCGAGACGCAGCGCCCCGGAAAGCCGAGGATCTCATACCGTGTGGCCTGAAGGACTGTCGGGATCGGGGCGCCGCAACGCTGCGCCGCAATCATCGTCGATGTTGCCCAGATCAGGATGTCAGCGTCCCATATGGTCGCAAGCGCCATCGGAGACGAAACGAGGATGTTCTGACTGCCCTGCCTGAAGCGCAGCGGGGCGTGACGGCGTCCCTTCCCCAGCGCAAAGAACGCGTTGGACATGAAGAGACGGGGCATGCAGGGGGTCATGATCGCCCCTTTCCGCGCCGTGCGACACCCGCGCGCATGAGGATGTAATTTTTAGAGAAAATAGACTTTGAAAGGCCGTTTTCGACCCATGTTTTCAGATCTCCAGTTGTATAGGTGACGCGGTTACCGAGCTTGTAGAAGACAGGACCACCGCCAATTGTGCGGTATCGTTCAAGTGTTCTTGGTGAAATACCGAGCCATTCAGCAGCCTGTGGGGTCCGCAGATGCCGGGCCGGTCTCGGTTGGGGCCTTTTCCTGACCATGACTATTCTCCACTGAAACAGGACGTGGCGTAACGCCGCGTACCGGGGCGGAGACTGGCGAAAAAAAAGGCCGGGGGTGGTGGACGAAAACAGGGGGCTCCCAAGGAATCGTCCACCCCATCAGCACGGCAGACAGACTATGTTCAGTGGGCGCCGCGTCGCGTTTACTGGCGAGGCGAATCAGAACACCTTATGGAGAAGACGGTTGTTTTCAGCAGGGAGTGTGCGATGTCGTCTGCGGAAATGCACGACGACCATATTGCAGCAAGGCGAGGTATTCGCCGGCGGCAAGTTGCTCCCCAAGCGTCAGCAGGCGTTCGACGCGGGCACGCTGGTGAACGTCTTTCCACAGAGAGCCGCTCAGAGACTTCACTTCGGGGTCCGTCAGGGCCGCGATGTCACGCGCCGTGGCGCCGGAACGTTTGGCGGTGAGCGCCTGCAAGGCGTGGGCAAGACGCCTGATTCTATAGCGTGTGGGGCGAAAGACGTTGGGCAACGGACCGCTCCTCCTGCCATACAGATGCTCGATGAAGCGACGCAAATGATGAAGACGTACCCAACAGGATTCATCAAGAGGAATCACGACAGCGGGTCTGCCGTGGCAGTCATCGGCGATCCATAACCGCAGCGGTCCGGCCCGATCTCCCATGATGACGTGAAGGCCGTCATCGGCGGTTGCGGCATGAATGTGTGGTGTCAGGATCAGGGGTGTAAATGTGGCGGCTGTGTAGATTTCAGGGGCGCGGACCAGCGCGATGATGGCAGAGAGAGCCTCCGCCGCCCAAAGCGCAGGGGCAGCCCACGCAGGGATGGACGGGTCAACAGGGAAATCGGAGGCCCCACTGACGTGCAAAAGCATCGAGATTGCGCTGGCGGACCGTCTCGTCTGAGTCGGAGAGTCCGGTAAATGCATGGTATCCACGCACATAATCCTGATTCAGGGAGAGGAACTCCTGCGCAAAATCAGGGAGGTCGAGCGTGAACGCCCTGTCCAGAAATCCGGGACTATACCAATCGGGTCGTGTCTCCATCGTCGGCCAATCTCCTGTCATCACGTGGACGCGTCATCCAAAGATCAATCACAAGCAGCATCTGATCGGTTCGTGTCGGCAAACGTCCGTTGCGCCCGAACAGCGCCAGGGACGCGCTAATTGCGTCGAGAAGGGAATGTTCCGGTCACAAGATCAGCGTCAGGGGCAAGCCGCGCAAAAGAGGCCGCCCCGACGACAGCGGCACCCAACACTCCGAGGATGATCCGCATGAGCGGAGAAGAAATGCCGATCTCGGCCAATCCAGTTGTGGCGAAGTATCCCGCAACAGAGGCCGGAAAACAGAAGGCAAGCACTACGGCAAGTCTGATTTCGGGACGCCGGGCCGTCGTCAGCGCTACCCGAAATAGCCATAGTACGAGACTACCAGCAATAATGGCAGGAAGAACGGCCGCCAATCCGGCACCCATGCGATATGTCCAGAAGAAGACGATCAGTCCCGCCATTGTGGGCACGACAATGGATACAAGGCTAAAGAAGACCCAACAGAGCAGTCCGATCCCCAAGACCCACGAGATGAACCCGATGACAATCATCTCCACCTCCGGCAAACATTACGGGACATTATAATACGTACCGTTCGGTAGTTATTCCAGAAAAAAAGATGTACCCAATATGATCTGGCGGGGATGTTTTGCTCAAACAGGCTTACCAGAAGTGTTCCCCACCTACATGCATGGGACTGCCGTTCCGCCCGGCTCATTCGTCCGAGCGCCGGTGCGTCGCTGCGATCTGCGCCATGGCATGCTCCAGTTCGCGCTCGATCTGTCGGCGCTCGCGACGGCTCAGGTGAAAGCTGGTCAGTTCGGCACGCAGCATCTGAATGTGGTCGTGTAACGTGGTCATCGTCCTGCTCCTTTCGTTTCTCGAAGACAGGACGGACGGCTCATGCCGGGGTGGACCGGGTCAGGGATCGCCGCAGGCGACCGGCCTGCCGGCGCGTGGGGGAGCCGATTTTGTTCGGCGTGCCCGAAGGGTGCGTCGGGCAAAATTGGGGGGACCACGTGTCCTTGACGCGGTTCGCCCTCGCGCATGGTACAATGGGAAGGCTGAGGGAAAGCCTCGTATTCCTCCTGTGCCTCACGTCGGGCGACCAGCGCTGCCGCCCGCGCCCCGGAAAAGCACGTGGGAAAAGAAGCCCGGAAGGCCCCGCCCGGGGAGACCGGGCGGGGTTGGTGGTGGGGACATTACTCCCCGTTCCGGCTGCGCGGCCGGGTCCAGATGAGGGTGTAGCCTTCCCCTTCCTCGTCGGTGAACAGGTTGGCGAAGATTGGGGCGGCGAAGGAGGGATCGTCCAGCTTCAGGCTCAGATAGGTGCGGCCTTCGTTGGAGCGGCGGGTCCATGCGGCGCCGAGTTCAACCCGTCCGAGGTAGACGCGGTAGTTGGGGGCGTTGTCGTTGGCCCGGTTGGTTTCCGCCACCAGGCGGACGTTGCGGGCCTGCAGGGCCAGGGTGACGATTTCGCCTTCGAAGCCTTCACCCACCTTCTTGAAGGAACCGATGTTAGCCATTGTCGTATCTCCATGCTGTTATCGGGCCGCGACCACCGTGGCCTCGATGGCGATCGACCAGCCGGAGGCGAGCGGCACAGCACCCTTCAGGGCCGTAGCGCAGCGGAGGACGGCAGGGCCGGAACTTTCTTGTCTCGCGAGGAATGACGGCGCAGCCGGCAGGGGAAGAAAGTTCCGGAACGCCGTTGCGGCCAGCCGATCGAGGCGCAGCCGGTCTTCGGCTAGATCAGCCATCCGACAGAGGCCATGGTGTGCGGACCCGCCAGCCCATGGAGAGACGATGCCGGCATGACCGGTCCGACAGGTGGGGAACGTGCGACATAGGAGGATATCGCGCTCGCCCGGTGCGACCGTCTTACCTGCTGTTGGCGCGGATCGCGGCTAGAGACACCCGCCCCTATCTGCCGCGTCCCTGCTACAAACGGTTCGAGCCGCATTCTATGGACCCGTCGTTTCAACGAAGGCTGGGCAGCCAGTTGTCCGCTGGACGATCCCTGCTTCGCCACTGCAGTTTCGACCTGTTCACCGACGCGGAAGGGGACCACCGCCTCCCTCATCCATCGTCCCCGCAGCCGGAACGGGGAAAAGTTCTTCCCTCCTCCAGTCCGGCGTGAGGGGTGGGGCAGTCCGGCTTAATCTCCTTCAGTGTGGAAACAGGTTGCGAAGGCGCACTTTATCGAAGTCATATGTTGATATATCTCTATTTTGCATTTCTACATTGTGCGATCGACTCAATGCTTTCGTATAGAAAAGAGGAACTCGTTATCATGAAGGCCGGTCTTTTCGTTCTTCCCATTTTTTCTGGATTTATGCTGGCCAATATATCTGCGGCGAGTGCTCAGAGCGTATCGTCCTGTTCTGTCGATGCTGTAAACGAGATCGGAAAGAACAGGAGCGCGGAGGATCTGGACAAAGAATTCAAGGCACATACCTGCTATTCCGGACATCGGATTGAAATCAAAAAAATTCAGCCAGTTCCCGAAATAGGCACGGGTCGAGTATCGGGAGATGGCGACTATTATCGGCGTCTTCTTTGCGAAGAGGGGAAACCATTTCATATCGACGGTGCCTATAGCGGCGTTCAGAGCATCTCCTGCATTTATAAAAGCATATCGAAAGAATAAACTCTTCTCACCACGGATGTTGATATACCCTTCTTGGAGAACGATGGCGCTCACGCGCCACTGTCCTTGCGGAACCGCCAGACCGGGATGCCCATCTGCTTCGCCTTGTCGGCCAGATTGTCCTGAATGCCCGATCCCGGAAATACCATGACCCCGACGGGCAGGACTTTCAGCAGGGCGTCGTTCCGCCGGAACGGGGCAGCCTTGCCGTGCCGGTTCCAGTCCGGTTTGAAGGCGATCTGCGCGACCTGCCGGTGATCGGCCCAGCGGGAAGCGATGAATTCCGCGCCCTTGGGGGAACCTCCGTGCAGCAGCACCATGTCGGGGTGCTTCTCGCGCACCTTGTCCAGCCGGTTCCAGATCAGGATATGGTCCTCGTAATCGAGGCCGCCAGTGACCGCGACCTTTGGCCCGGGAGGCACGAGCAGTTCGGCTTCGGCCTTGCGGCGGGCGTTGAGGAAATCGCGGCTATCGATCATCGACGCCGTCAGGGTGCTGCGGCTGACCAGCGAACCGGAACGCGGTCGCCAGGGCGACATGGTCAGACGTTCAAACTGGTCGCAGGCGAGGTCGCGGAATATCTCGTAAGCGTTGCGTCGCTCCAGCAGGGTCAGGCCCTCGGCGATGAGACGTTCCAGTTCCACCGAGCGGATCTCGCTGCCATCCTGTTCCTGCTGGCTGCGCTTCTGCGCTGCCTCGTTGCGATCGAGATCCCGTTCGACCTGCCCGACCATGCGGTGAAAGACGTTGACCGTGGACCAGAGCAGCGGTTCGAGATCGGGTTCCAGCCGCGTGTCGGTCAGCGTGGCTGACAGGGCATCGAAGATGTCAGCGACCGCGCCCTCGATCTGGCTGGCGTCAGGCAAGGGCCTCGGGTCCGGCTCGTCCTCGAAGGGACGGTGGCCATAAAGCTGGAGTTCCGCCAGCACATGGGCGGTGGAAGAGGTAGCGTGTGCGGGTTCGAAATCGTCCTGTGTGCGGGTCATGGGTCTGTCCTCCGGTCTCGGCCGCGCCCCTCGCGGCCTTTCCAGGGGCGGATAGCGGCAGACGAAGGCCGGACCGGAACCGCGCCACGCGCGGCCGGAACGCAGTGGAGGATGGCAGGGAGACGGCTATTTTGCTTCGCGATGCAAAGCGCACCGAACCGGGGTCCCCACGCGGCCTGCCGCGTGGGGTGTGAGGGCGCGGCGGAAAATAGCCGGCTCCGCCATTGCAGGCCCGGCCTGGCTGACGCCCGCTCCCCCTCTTAAAAGGCCCGCGGGCGTGCCCCACCCGGAAGCAAGGCAGGACAGCCCCGCACGACAAGGAAAAACGATGCCCCCACACCCCCTTCCCGGCCCGCCTCAGTGCGCGACGGGTTGCAGGAACCGCGCCACGTCCTGCGGGGCAAGCTGGGGATGCAGGATCGCCCGCATCGCCCCGCGCCCGAGATAGCGCAGATCATCGTTGAAATCCGCCAGACGCGGTGACAGCACAAGGCACTCGATCCCGGCCTCCTGCGTCCGGGCGAGCAGGGTCGTCACCGCATGGTCGCCGGCCGGGTCGTCATCGCGCAGCACGTAGAGGCGGCGCAGGGCAGGCGGAAACGCCATGGCGGCGAGATGCGCCGAGGACAGGCAGGCGGCCAGTGGCAGATCGGGCATGACCTCGCGGAGCGACAGCACCGTTTCGATCCCCTCGCCTGCCGCCAGAGCGTCAGAGGCTGCGCCAAAACGCACGGCATGGCCGAGCAGATCGCCCATCGCCCGACGGGGTATGGCGACAGGCGCCTTGCCGCGTCCATCGCACGCCAGCCAGGTGCGATGAACGCCGGTGACGCGACCTCCGAGATCGGTGACGGCGGCGATCATCGCGGGCCAGGTCTCGGGCGGACTGTCGGCATCAGCGCGATAGTAGCAGTCGGGGTGAAAACGCAGGGCAGCCAAAGGGGAACAGCGCGTCAGATCGCGTCCCCGCAGATAGACAGCCGCGACACCGGACAGGGGCCGGCTGGCATCCCACAGGCGGCGTGCGGCGTCCGTGCTGCTGCCTCCCGTCCCGGGCCGGTGCGACGGGGACGTTCGCGGGCGATCCGCCGCCCGGTCAGGTTCAGGCTGAGGCAGCGCCAGAAAGCTGCGCGCCTCGTCAGCAACGTCGCGGAATTCGATCAGACCGAGGCAATCACGGATCAGGTCGAGCAGATCGCCGAACGCACCGGTGCTGGCATCCGTCCAGCGCCCGGCGGCCCCGCGCCCTTCCGAAGGGCCATGCAGGCGGACATAAAGCGAGCGGCCGGGGGTGTTACGAACATCGCCGACCAGCCAGTAATTGCCATGCCGTCGCCCGGCCGAGAGGTAATGACGGCACACCGCCTCGGCGTTCTCCGCCAGACGGCGTGACAGGTCCCGTGCATCATGCTCCGCCATCATGCCGCCTCCCTTTCCGTCACGCGCTCAATCGGCCAGGTTTCGAAGAGCCGTTCCAGAACCTTATCGCCCGCCTCATCGACCGGCACGAAAAACCGCAATGTCCACGAGATGATTTCCGAAAACAGGCCGTAGGCCCGCAAACGTTCCCGCATCCCTTCGGTAAAGCCGGTCAGTTCGATCCGCGGCCGCCCCATCACACGGACCCGCCGCACCTGCATCCGTTCGGCCAGATGCAGGACCGTTCCGCCGTCCAGCAAGGCTGTGCGTGCGTCCTGCCCGGACGGCGACAGACTGCCAGTCGCCCCGGCACTGGTGGCCCATGCCACGGGCACGCGCCGGCCAAGCACGCGCTCACCGTCATCGGTCTGCAACCGGTAGACCCGTGCATGGTCCGTCGGCAGGCTTTTCCAGACCGGCAACAGCAGCCCCGTCACCATATGGAACTCGGTCTCGACGAATTCATCGACCGTGCGCAGATCCGCCTCCCACAAGGCCGCGAAGGTGTCCTCATCCACAGGCTTCCAGTGGCTCGCCGCGAAGGCGTCACGCGAGAGGATCTGCGTGTCCATGGGCCTGACCAGCCGGACACGCCACTCGAACTCCCCGTCTTCCGTCACCAGACCGGGTGCAGGAACACGCACCGCGACCCGCCCGGACTGGGTATTGCGCACAAGACCGGACTCCCGCTCCCGTCCCAGAGCCAGTGCTTGCGACAACGTAACGGGTTCTGACCGCCGGCGTTCCCGGATGGTCAGCAATTCCGTGTCCGCGCCGGTTTCCGCATGGGTGTGAATGGTCTGGCGCGCGAGAATGGTGAAACTGTCTGCGCGCAGGGTTTCCAGACCCGCATCATAGACACCCGCCGCCACTGCCGCCTCGACACGGCCTGCCAGCAGATCCTCGAACGTCGCGAAGAGCAGGTTCTGCAGCGCCACCGGCAGGGCAAGCATCCGGTTGAGGAACGTGGAAATCGGCGGAAGCTTGTCTTTCAGGCCCGTATCATCGACCAGGGACAGACCCGTCGCATCCTCGAATTGCGCCAGTGTGCAGCCTTCGACCTTCTCCCGGGCGAGAAGACGGTAAAACTGCCGCAGCGCATCGCGCGCATAGGGACTTTCGAGATTGTCCTCCGGGCGAAACAGCCCCTGCCCGCCCGTCTGGCGCTGGCCCCGGGTCATGGCGCCCAGCGTGTCCAGCCGGCGGGCGATGGTGGAGAGAAAGCGTTTTTCCGCTTTTACGTCCGTGGCAATCGGCCGGAACAGAGGCGGCTGCGCCTGATTGGTCCGGTTGGTGCGACCCAGCCCCTGAATGGCGGCATCCGCCTTCCAGCCGGGTTCCAGCAGATAATGCACCCGCAGACGCCGGTTCGCAGCGGAAAGTTCGGCGTGATAGGACCGGCCGGTGCCTCCGGCATCCGAGAAGACCAGAATGCGCTTGGCGTCATCCATGAACGCCTGGGTCTCGATCAGGCTGGCGGCGGCGGGTCGGCTTTCCACGGCAAGCCGATCCCCCTTGCGCACCACGCGCCGCGAGCGGCCGGTCACCTCGGCTACTGCATCGGTGCCAAAATGCTGGATGATCTGATCAAGCGCGCCAGGCAGTGCCGGGAGGGCTGCAAGCTGTTCGATCATCGCATCCCGCCGGGCCACGGCCTCACGGCTCAGGACAGGCTTGCCATCGTGAAAGACCGGCCGTGAATACACATGATCCGACCCGTCGCTATAGGGTTCGTAAAGCTGGACCGGGAAGGAATGTTCCAGATACCCAAGGACGTATTCCCTTGGCGTCACATCGATCCGCAAATCATTCCAGTCTTCCGGCGAGATCTCGGCCAGCCGCCGTTCGGTCAGGGCCTCCCCCGTTGAAACAAGCTGGATGACGGCTGCATGGCCCTCGGCCAGATCGCGTTCGATCGCGCGGATCAGGGTCACGGTTTTCATGGCCGTGATCAGATGGTTGAAAAACCGCTGTTTCGTGCTCTCGAAGGCCGAGCGGGCTGCGGCCTTGGCCTGCCGGTTCAGCGTACCGTCCGTTCCGGTGATGTTGGCGGCCTGCATGGCGGCATCGAGATTGTTATGAATGACCATGAACGCCTGGGCGAAGGCATCGTAAATGCGGATCTGTTCTGGCGTGAGCTGATGCTCGACCAGTTCATATTCGACACCGTCATAGGAGAGCGACCGGGCGGTATAGAGCCCCATGGCCTTGAGGTCGCGCGCCAGCACCTCCATGGCCGCCACACCGCCGGCCTCGATGGCGGCAATGAAATCGGCCCGCGTGACGAAGGGGCAATCCTCCCCGCCCCAGAGGCCCAGACGCTGGGCATAGGCCAGATTGTGGACCGAGGTCGCACCCGTGGCGGAGACATACACCACCCGCGTGTCCGGCAGGGCATGTTGCAGTCGTAGTCCGGCACGCCCCTGCAGGGAGGCTTCCTGATCGCCCCGCTGCCCTTTGCTGCCGGCGGCATTCTGCATGGAGTGGGCTTCATCGAAGATGATGACCCCGTCGAAATCAGCCCCCAGCCACTCGACGATCTGCTGGACGCGGGAGGCTTTCGCGCCACGCTCTTCCGTCCGGAGCGTGGCATAGGTGGTAAACAGGATGCCCTCGGTCAGACGGATGGTGGTGCCCTGCGAAAAGCGCGACTGAGGTGTGACCAGAAGCCGTTCCATTCCCAGCGCCGACCAGTCGCGCTGCGCGTCTTCGAGCAGTTTGTCCGACTTCGACACCCAGACCGCGCGCCTGCGGCCGTTGAGCCAGTTGTCCAGAATGATACCCGCGACCTGGCGGCCTTTTCCGGTGCCGGTGCCATCGCCAAGGAACCAGCCCCGGCGGAACCGGACACCATCGGGATCGTCCTCACCGACACGGGTGAGGATGTCCCATGTGTGATCGGCTTTCCACCGACCTGCCAGAAAGCGATCATGGGCCTGGCCAGCATAGATGACGGATTCCAGTTGGGCGTCGGAGAGCAGGCCGTCATGGATGACGGGATCAGGGAGGGTTGGCTTGTGGGAAGGCCCGGGCGGGCGCACCGAGGCCATGGCAGCCGACTGGACCAATTTGGTGGGATGCGGCCGGGCGCCGGGAATTGCGAGGGTCTGGAGACGATAATCCTCATACAGGGCATCAGACAGACGTGTCGCCGCGGTTCCATGCTCATCCGACGGCAGGATGTCATATGACAGAAGTACGTCCTGCATCTCCGGGACCGTCCTGTGACGCGGTGCGGCGGCGGCCTTACGCCCGATATAGCCACGCACAGTGCGAGGCGAAGAAAGAGCAGCAGAGCGTAACACTGGCGACGATTGGCGCGTCTGCGGCTGACGGGACGGCAGATCACCGGTGATCCAGCCCAGCAGGGTCGGAAAATCCGGGGCCGTGCCGTGGGCCGCGATGAAGTGCGATGGCTCGGAAGCAGGTGTGCGATCGAACACCAGAAGCCGCGTTTCAACGCTCGTGCCATGCTGCCGATAGAGCGGCCCCGCGACACCCGCCGAAAACACCAGACGGGCTTTGGCCTGAAGGGTGGAGAAACCATCGGTCCAGCGCGGGTTATCAGGGCAGAAGGACAGGCCGGTCAGGGCGACCAGCCGACCACCGGGCCGCAACCGGTCCAGTGCTGAGGCGATGTGCTGGAAGGTCGTGTCAGGTGAGCGACCGGCCACATGCACCGTCGCCGAGAAGGGCGGATTCATAATGACCACATCCGGCTGAATGCTCTGCGGCAGATAGTCGTGGATCTGTGCGGCGTCATGCCGGAACAGGCGGGCTGCCGGAAAGAGCGCTGCCAGCAGGTCAGCACGGCCCGGCGCCAATTCATTGAGGGTCAACGAGGCACCGGCCAGTTCGGCGAAGATGGCCAGAAGACCGGTCCCGGCGGACGGTTCGAGTACGTGCTCGCCGCGCGCGAGACCCGCCGCCCGCATCAGGCAGAACGCCAGTGGCAGAGGCGTTGAGAACTGCTGCCAGGTCTGGCTGTCGTCCGACCGACGCGTCTGCGAGGGCATAAGGGACGCAAGCCGTGCAATGCTGGTGAGGAGATCCGCATCGCCCGAGGCGCGGGCCATCAGGGCCGGTCCATAGCGGCGCAGGAACAGGACGGACGCGGCTTCGGCAGCGTCATAAGCCATTTTCCAGTCCCACGCGCCTGTCGCATCAGGGGCCTTGAAGGCGCTCTCCATCGCCTGGCGCAACCGGCTGGCGTCCAGTTTCTCACCGCGTTCGAGATGGGCGAGAAGCAGTCGTGCGGCGGCGTGACCGCTCGTCTCACCGATAGGGGTTACAGGCCAATCCATGACGGAAGTCTCCGGGGAAAAAAGACGGACGGTCCCGGCACGCCTCCCTCTCCCGCACCGGAACCACCCGGTTCAGAACCACCCTTTCCCTCTCCGCTGCCGCACATCCGGGGCACGCGGGGCTTGAAGCCGCCACAATCTCTTCGTAACGGTTTTGCGAGGCTTACGCCTGAACCATTCCTACAGAAGGCATTGCACATGAAAATTTCCGAACTGGTCGATCAGATCGCCGAGACAACCGACGCCAGCAAGACCGACACCCGCAAGGTGCTCGATGCGCTCGTGGAGGCGATGACCGCCGCAGCCAAAAAAGGCGAGGAGATCTCCCTGCCCGACTTCGGCAAATTCAAGGTCAAGGACGTGCCGGCCCGGGAAGGACGCAATCCGGCGACCGGTGACAAGATCCAGATCGCTGCCTCCCGCAAGCTGACGTTTACGCCCGCCAAGGCCCTGAAAGACGCGTTGAACGACTGAAAACGCGCCCTCTCCGATGGTCCTGACAAACAGCAGGATGTCCTATTTTTGTGGATCGGAATGTCCTGTTTCTGTTACTGTGCAGGAGCATCAGGGAGGTCCATTGAGGTCATCATGACCCAGCCACGTCGCACCAGAACACTGAAAGATCGGCTGAAGACACGCATTCGCCGCGCACGCAGCGACGTCTTCGTGCCGCGTGACTTCGCCGACCTTGGCGAATATGACAGTGTCAAAAGAGCCCTTCGACAGCTCATTGTCGAAGGCGAGATCGCGCGTCTGGGCTACGGGGTCTACGCCCGCGTGAAAACGAACGGCCTGACTGGTCGCCCGATGCTTGCCGTCCGCGGCGGCTTTGATGGAGCCGTACGTCAGACTCTCAGCAAACTGAAGGTCAACTGGCGGGAGTCCGATGCGGTCCAACAGTACAATAACGGACGCACGACACAGGTTCAGGCCAATCCGGTCTTCGAAGTCCAGAGCCGGTTCAACCGGAAACTGCGCTACCGAAACCTCGAGGCGCGGTTTGAAAAGCCTTACGCCTGATCTGCTCGCTGAGGTTGCCGATGCGCTTGACCTGTCATCAGCATCTCTCGTGGAAAAGGACTACCGCGTTGTCGAGGTGCTGGCAGCACTTCAGCATACGGACCTCCCTCAAGGGATAAGTCTGGTTTTTGCTGGCGGCACGTGCCTTGCTCGTGCTCATCGGCTGGTCGCCAGAATGTCGGAAGACGTGGATCTGAAGATCGCGATTACACCGCTGCCGTCGAGTAAGAATGCGGCCCGGAAAATTCTGGGCGCCCTGAAGGAGACCATCAGAAAAATCACCGCAGACCTCGGGTTTCCCGATCCGGTCATTTCCGCGAAAAATGAAAACCACTATATCTGCGCCGAGCTGAGCTATGCGGACAGCACGGGCGAAGACGTCGAACTGCGCCCGCACCTTCTCGTCGAACTGACATATGCCCCCGCCGCTCTCCCGACCGTCGAAAGATCGGTCCGGTCGTTCGTCAGCGAGGCGACGAATTGCGAACCAGAGATACAGCAGATCACCTGCATTTCCGTGGACGAGACCGCTGCAGAGAAATTCGTGGCCCTGACCCGTCGGACAGCAGGTTATCTGGAAGGACGGAAAACAGACGCTTATGACCGCTTCCTGATCCGGCACGTCTACGACCTGCATTGCATCCTACCCCATCTCGATCTGCCTCGCGTCTCGACACTTGCCAGACAGATCATGGTCAGTGACGCAGAGCAGTTTAAGAGGTGGTTCCCTGCGTATGCCGCAGACCCGGAGGCAGGCACCGAACAGGCGTTAGCCTATCTTATGACGAATTCAGAATGTCGTGATTCCTTCGATCGGTTTCAGGCATCCATGGTTTACGGCGAACATTTCACCTACGACACGGCGATGGCGTCAGTACAGAGTCTCTATGCCGCCATTAAAGAAACCGAAAATCATGTAGATGAAAAGAACGATGTCGAACCAAATAGAAAACGACCGAAATAAAGACAACGACGATAAAGATTATCACTTTTCCAAAGGAAAAACCGGCAGGATCGTCCGTTGGCTGCTCCGCATTGGCAAGCGGTCTGAAACCGTTGATGAAACTGTCACCGCACCCGCCGTCCTTACACTTATGGCATTCCTGTGGACTGACAAACATCCGGATTGCGGCCAGTTTCCGATCTGGGTCTATGTCGCCTCCGTAGCTGCAGCCGGAACCTGGTACGGTCTCGTCAGAGGGGGGCCTGAATTTATCCGCCCCTTCTTCAGGGGCATCTTGACGAGCGGCCTGACCACGATCGCGCTCTACCTTTGCTTGCCTCATATTGCGCAGCCGCAGGAATGGTCTTCCATATCAGGTAATATGATCATCATGGGCATGGACATGTTTTTCTTCGCCCATGCGCTTTCAGCTATCGCGCGCGAGTTTCTATTAACGACAGAAAATCAGTGGGAAAAAGGACGTATACGACGCCAAGAAATATTTGCCCGAGGCATTAATTTTAATGCGTGGTCCAACACATATTCCTCATTCTCTGGATTTATAAAATACCTAGGATCTCAGTTCTATTTATTCTTGTGCTTACTTACTACATCAAAATCTATGGAGGGATTTCCTCCTCTGCTATGCGCTTTTATTATTTTGTTACGTGCCGCTCTTACTGTGTGGGGGGTGGGATATTTTTCGGCTAAAATATCCGGGATACATTTTTGGCACATGCTCTCCAGTCTCGCGCATTTATTGTCTCCACGTATCTAGCTTGCATCTTTGCCAATCATGAAAACCGGTCTCCTCCTACGGTAAACGTATATCGATTGGCGCGGATGGCGTCATCAATCACCCCATCGGTGGTTTGATAGTCCCATTCGCGTTCAAGAGAACGATACAGCCAGCGTGCCAGATCGCGCAGGGCCTCGGTAACCCCTTCCTCCGCGTCAGCCGTCATATCCTGATCCGACGGGCTGTCGCGACTGACGTCGATCCGCATCGTATATTCATGGTAATAGAGGCCGCGTTGGGTAATCCGCGCGGTCAGCTGGTAGAAATTCCACCTCTGGAGCGCAGTTAGCTGGTCTGCAATGGCATGAAGCGCCTCGTCCTGCGGCGCGTACTGACGGATTTTATGGGACGCACGCGGCGCATATTTGTAGACACCCTCGAACGAGGCGCCGTCCCCCTGACTGGAAAACCCCCGGAAATAGATGCAGGGATCGCATACGCTGGACGGGCCTGTCGAACGCCGTGATACCGTCGCAACGTCCACCCCGATTACGGCGCATATGCGCAGAAAGTCCTCATAGACAGCATCCCACCAGGGAAAAGCGTCCAGAGTATCCCGATACCAGCAACGGGCTTTTTCGCGAGCGGCAGCGGACAGTTCATCGATCTGATAAACGGTGACGGAGAGGATCTCAGGCATCAGGATCATCTCCTTCGAGAGCACCGGCCAGCCATTCGTTGGTGCTGGTCCAGCCGACGGATTTACCCGCCCCAAGATCAATGAGATGCGCGCCACCCCCGAAAGCGTCGAGACGGGGACGCGAACAGGTATTTGCATACTCCATTCCCCACAAACCGGAGAGTGAAAACGCTTCCGCGCATTTCAGCACGAATGCGATGACGCATTCCGGGTCGCCGCCAGACTCATCATGGATCCACAATTCAGAAGAGCCTTCCCTAGACAGCAGAAGGGAGAACCCGTCAGAGAGACAAAAACCATCTTCATCCTCCGTCTCGTTCCGATAGAGTTCCAGCGCTTTGAGCGCGTTTTCATGTGTTCTTACGTCGAGAAGGCAGGAGAAATGCGTAAAATAATCGGCCATTTTCGGACCCTCCATACAGAAAAAGCCCGGAACAAATCCGGGCTTTCGCAAAGGCAACGATGAAAAATGCAGCTGGAAGATCAGACCCGCTCCATGAGCTTGCGGGCCTTGCCTTCCAGATCGAGCCGCGTGTCCTGATTGCTCTTTGTGCGGGCAAAGGCCGTAATACCCTGCACGAAATCGAACACGCTTTCCGGTGGCCGGCCTTCCTCATGCAGGACCGTCTCGATGATTTTCGCCGTCTCGGGTTTCGAGAAGCCCTGTCGGCGCAGAAAACGCTCGCGGTCGTCCTCGTCACGGGCTACGATCTGCTTGCGTGATTCCTGAATTCCGGAAACGAACGATGCTGTGCTGGCGTTTGCGAAATTCCGCAGCGCAGGTGCAGCCTGTTGGACAAAGCGGGAGGCCGCAAACTTGCTGTGCCGGATCGTGATCTGCTGCAGATTTTCCTGCCCCCAGATCAACCGGTTCTGGCACACACCGCGCAAGTAGAAAGAGGCAATACCGAGGCTTTTGCTACCGACTTCGGAATTCCATGCGTAAAACCCCCTGAAGAAAAGATCAGGATCGCCATTTGGCAGCCGTCCCGCCTCGATCGGATGCGTATCATCGACGAGAAACAGGAAAACGTCCCTGTCCGAGGCATACAGGGTTGTGGTTTCCTTCGTGATGTCCACATGCGGATTATGGGTCATGGTCGCCCAGTCAATGACACCCGGTACTTTCCAGTTCGTATCCCCTGTTCCATTACCGGCAATTTTTCGCACCGCACCCACAAGCTCGTGGTCCCAGATCCGGCCGTAATCCGGCCCGGTCACGGCCCGCAATTCGACACGGCCGTCGCGGTCTCCAGCGTCTTGACCAGTTCCGCCCGATGGGACAGCAACCCATGCTGTAAGTTGATCGCGGCTAGCGGAGCCGGAAGATTACGCAGGTAAGACGACGGCGCGCTAACAAGGCTGCACAGTTGCCCGAAAGACCAATGGGTCGGCGCAACCGGCGCACTCTGGCCGGGGACAGACAGGGTCAGCCGCTCGGCGTTGTCGCGTGACGCGTCCACGCGGATGGCGCGGCTCTCCACCGTGCGCGCTGTCGCCCGTTCCGCACGGCTCAGGGTCGCCGCGTGCAGATCAGCGAGTGAGAGATAACGCTCGTCATCGGGCCGGGAATACCACTCGGACGCCACACGGTGGTCAACCCGGCCACGGGAAGGATCAATACGAAACCCGCTGGCGGGACGGGCTGAAGGAAGAACGGTCATGGTCATGGAAACTCTCCTCTTGCGCCGGATATTCGGCACAAAAGGCGAAGCCGCCCTCTCCCTCTTCAGGGCATGACCAACATGAAAAAATGCGGCTTCCGGAGACCGAAAGCCGCGTCATGACCATAGAGAATAATAGAGTGTTCAGAACGTTATCATGAGTTGTCGAGGTCGGTCTCCAGCATCTGATGCAGAGACTTCGCCCGTCCCATCCACGGTTGCGGCCGGATTTCCTTCAGCCAGTCTACAAAACTCGGGATAAAGCCGAAATCTTCGCGCATATGCTGCTCACCGATCAGCCGGACGGGCACGACCCTGCCCGTTGAAAGCGTAAGGGTGACACCAAATATCCGCTCCGCGAGGTAGATCCCTTCAGCATGATGCCGCAAGGCCCTGTGACGGAAGTCTGCCGATATCCGCTTGGACTCGTCGAAGAAGTCATGAATTGGCAGGAAATCGTCTACCGTTCCACCCCACTGCCGCACGGAAGAGAGGGCATGATGATAACTATGCGCCATGGTCGGCCTCCTCTGTCCAGCTATGTTCGTAATATTCCGAGGACGTATAGCGCTCGTTGAATTCAAGCGTGACGGTTCGCTCAGGCACGTCAAAAATGATATCGCCATATGCGCCATCATTATTTTCCCAGCCGCCATGCGTCTGTGCAAGGGCGTCGTAACAGACATTCTCGATCGCATCGTTGAGGGAGCCGGACACCTGGGTAACGTCAGCATCGGGCCATGACGTGGTCTTCATGGCAATTTCGCGCTGAAGAATGTCGGCCTGGTCTTCGGGCGTGACAGTGATATCCTCTATTTGGCCGCTGTCCCCCTCGCCATTAAAGGAGACCTTGACCTGGGTGATGCCGTGAAGGGCGAGTGTGGCGAATACAATCCGCCGGTTCTGCACCGCCGCATCTCTCTGCGCTGCTTCGTGACGTTGCCAGCGCAGCGTATAGTCAACCGGGGCAGCTTCAGGGGTGGCGGGGACGCCTGATGTTTCTGACATGACAAGCTCCATCGGATCATACAGTTGGAAGAAAGGGCGGGCCGTGACTCCGCGAACCTCGGGATCACGGCCCTGAGTGGTTGGGAAATGGTTATTCAGCGGCGATCTCGGCGTTCAGGAAGGCCGGCAGTTCCACGTCTTCCGCTGTGTGGTTCTGTTCCTCGTCAGGCGCGGCATGCTCAGGCAGCCCCGCACGCAGTGCTTCGGGCAACCAGCCGAAACCTTCGAGCAGCCGTTCCGCCTCACGGGCCATATCCGCTTTCTTGAGATGCGCGATCAGCCCCGCCGCCTGTTCACCGCGTGCTTCGCGCACGGCGTCCAGAATATGCGGCTTGGTCACGCGACCGAGATAGTTTTCGACCGTCGGCTGCCAGCCCGCCTCGACCGGATCAAGGCGCAGGGCCGATGCCAGCCGGTTGCTGCGGGCCAGTCGGCGCTCAATCGCGCGCGGAGAAACTGACCCGTGCGGATTGACCTTCTCGAACAGGGCATTCACCCCGAAAGAGAGGCAGTGCGCGAGAAGGGCCGAACGACTGGTCTCATCCAGCCGATCCAGCCACGCCCAGAGTTCGTCCTCGTCCTGCGGGAGATCCTGCTTCCATCCTTCGTGCCGCGCGCGCAGGGCATGGGCCGCCAGACTGCTGCCCAGATCGGGCGCCTGGATCGGGAACCCGACAACGCGCACCCCGCCTTCGAGGCAGGCACCGCTGCGATCGTCGCGGAACAGGCTGAGGCAGAGCGTGTGCAGGAATTCGGTCAGCGCCACATCAGGGTTGCTGGCAAACGCGTCCCGCAGGGCCAGCGTCCGCCATGCGGTCAGTTCGGAGAGCAGGCGATCCGGGATGGGGCGGCGGAGATCATCCTCGTCTTCGGCGTCGTCGGACGCGATGTGCTGTCCTGTCGCATCGGTGGTCGCGTTGTCAGCATGGTCTTCGGGAGCGTCGCCGTCTTCCAGGGCTGCCGCAGGATCGTGCGCGTCGGAGAGGTTTTCATCTTCAAGGTCTTCCGGATGGGCGAACCCGCGCTCGATCAGCAGCGTGCCGTCACTGTCGAGGCTGACGAAGGCCCCACCCCGCACGATGTCGCCCGGATCGAAAATTGCGGGACGGGTTTCAAGGGCTTCGATGGCCTGTTCAATCTCGCCAAGGCGATGATCGATTTCGTCGGGCAGTTCCTCGGCCTCGGCGTATTCGGCTTCTATGGTTTCCTGCTCCGCACGCAGGACGGCCAGACGTGCGGTCTCTTCCTCGGACAGCAGCGCCAGCGTCCCGTCGATCTCGATCAGGTGGCGGGTGTGCCCCCAGGGGAACGACAGGGCTGTCTCGACCCATTTCCAGCCTTCGGCCCTGACCTGCTCGGTGGCGGCCTGTAGTTTCTCCATCACGAGGCGGTCGAGAATGACAGGATCCTGCAGCCAGCCTCCATCATCGGCTTCGAACAGGTCGCGCATGACGTGACCGCCTGCCGCGACATAGGCGTCCAGACCGACAAACCGCGCACGAGCATCCGACGCCCTGACTGCCTTTTCCGTCAGCATCCGGCGAATGACGTAAGGTTCGCGATTATGGCTCTGGGCGACGATTTCCCAGACCTGCTCCTGACGCGCCGCGTCATCGCTGATGGAAAACGCCATGAGTTGCTCAAGCCGCATGCCGTCCTGTTCGTAGACGTCCAGCAGCTTTTCGGAGACGCTCATCAGGCGTAGACGCTGCTTGACGACCGTGACCGGCACGAAGAACGCCGCCGCGATTTCCTCCTCGGACATGCCTTTTTCGAGCATGTCGCGGAAGGCCCGGAACTGATCCAGCGGATGCAGGGCCACGCGCTGGACGTTTTCGGCGAGAGAATCATCCTCGGCGAGTATGGACGATCCTGCCTCGCGCACGACGCAGGGCACCGGGGCGGTCTTGTTCAGCTTCTTCTGCTTCACCAGCAGTTCGAGCGCGCGAAAACGTCGCCCGCCAGCCGGGACTTCGTAGGTGCCGGTCTCGGCCCCGCTGTCGTCGAGGACGGGGCGGACATTCAGGCTCTGCAACAGCCCGCGGCGCTCGATATCCTTGGCCAGTTCATCGATCGAAAGACCGGACTTCACACGCCGGACATTGGCTTGGGACAGGACCAGCTTGTTGAACGGAATGTCACGCGAGGAACTGAGCGCGATTTTGGAAACGGCGGTTGCCATGGCGAAAAACTCCATGACGGGCGGACAGGAGACTCTCTCCTACCCTCTCAACCCGTCACGGAATTCCCAACTTCACTTTCCCTCTTCATAGCCGCTTCGAGGTGCACGGCTTTCCCCATGAGGAAAGAACGGGCACGGATGTAGCCATGCGTAAAATCGCTTAGTGATCAACGGGAACATAGCCCGGCAGCTTTTCCATGTTATCGATCCAGCGCCGTAATGACGGGTAAGGATCAAGGGCGATGTCGCCCTCCGGCGCCAGTGCGAGATACGGATAGGCGGCACAATCCGCGATAGTGGGTCGGTCTGCTGACAGCCATTTCTGGGTGCTCAGATGCTGGTCAATGACCTTGAGCGTTCGCTGGCTGTTACGTACGGCATCGTCGTAACGCAGGGGATAGTCGAACAATTTCACAAGCCGTGCGTCTGCCGGACCATGCTGGATTTCATTGACGCTCACCGACAGCCACTCGATGACGGCTGCCCGGGTTGCCGGATCTGCCGGCCACCAGTCTGTCTTGCCGTATTTTTCCGCCAGATAGACGAGAATGGCCTGAGAATCCCAGATCACGGTCTCTCCGTCCTGCAGGACCGGTACCTGCTGCCAGGGGTTGAGGGCGGTGAACGCGGCTGTTTTATGTGCTCCTGCCACAAGGTCGACATCCTGAATGTCAAGTTCAATGCCCGTCAGCGCTGCGAACAGCCGAACCTTGTAGCAGTTTCCCGATGGGGGACAGTTGTAGAGTATTGGTAATGTCATAACCGGTCGTTCCTTGGTTTCTTCCGCCGGAGCAGATCACCTGTCCCCGGCGCATCAAGTTTGGAGACAAAACGAAATCAATGATCGACGCAAGGAGTGACCGGTCGGTACAATTCTGTTAACGCGCAATTCACCCCGCCATTCCCTGGCGTCGGGCGGTTGGAAAGGTGTTTTGCGCTGGGCGTATCCACCTCCTGCCTATTTCCCTACAGTGGACAACCGAAGCCGTTCACCGCGAGACCATAGGTCCAGGTGTTCTATTTGGCAGGCCACCCGACATAGGAGGCCGCCCAGTGCAAAAAGCGTTTCCACACGCCACTGACCACGGTAGCCAAAATGGGTGTCAAGGAAAAGCCTGAAGGTGCTTCTAATGGAAATTCCGTGACCTGAAACTGAGCCTGTCGAGACCCGAACTGGCCGGATCGTCGTCCCCTCCCCGCGCTCCGACCTGACGGAGCAATCCGGACAGATCGGTGAGTTCCAGCGTCACCAGATGCACGACATCCCCCTCGCGCTGGACGCGCCCCCTGGCGGCCACCATGCTGGCCGAGAGGATGATCGATCGGTATTTCTCGAAGATGTCGGGCCAGATGACCAGATTGGCGATGCCGGTCTCGTCCTCCAGCGTGATGAAACACACCCCCTCGCCGGATCCGGGCCGCTGGCGCACCAGCACCAGTCCGGCCGCTTCGACCCGTTTACCGTCACGCAGCACCATGGCCGTGCCGCAGGGCACGATCCGGCGTTGCCGCAGATCCTCCCGCAGGAACGACACGGGGTGGGCGCGCAAACTCAGCCCAAGATGGTTGTAATCGCCCACCACCTCGGCGCCGTCGGTCATCGGGACCAGCGCCATCGCCGGCTCGTCGGTTTCGCGGGACTGCGCAGCCGCGGCGAAGAGCGGCAGCGGTTCGTCATGCAGGCCCTTGATCGCCCACAGCGCCTCGCGCCGTGCCAGCCCGAACGCCGGCCGGAAAGCGTCGGCCTCTGCCAGACGCACCAGCGCTTCCTGCGGCACCCCGGCCCGACGCCACAGATCGTCGATCGAGGCGAACGGCCGCCGTAGCCGCGCCGCCACGAGCGCCGCCGCATGGGCGTTGGCCAGCCCCTTGACCAGGCTCATCCCCAGCCGCACCGCGAAACAGCCGCGATCGTCATCCTCGCCTTCAAGAGTGCTGTCCCAGCGGGAAGAATTTATACAGACCGGTCTGACCTCAATGCCGTGGTCCCGGGCATCGCGCACCAGTTGCGCGGGCGCGTAGAAACCCATCGGCTGGGAATTCAGAAGCGAGGCCAGAAACACGTCCGGATGGGTGCATTTCATCCAGGACGACGAATAGGCGAGAATGGCGAAACTGGCCGCATGGCTTTCCGGAAAACCGTAGGAGCCGAAACCTTCGAGCTGCTGGTAAATGCGCTGCGCGAACTCTTCCGGATAGCCCTTGCGCGTCATGCCTTCGAGCAGACGGGTCTGGAAATGGGACACGGTGCCGGTGTTCTTGAACGTCGCCATTGCCCGACGCAGCCCGTCCGCCTCGGCGGCGGTGAAGTCCGCGCAGACCATGGCGACCTGCATCACCTGCTCCTGAAACAGCGGTACGCCGAGTGTGCGCTTGAGCACCTCCTCCAGTTCCGGTGTCGGATAATCCGGCTCTTCCAGCCCCTCCCTGCGCCGTAGATACGGATGGACCATATCTCCTTGTATCGGGCCGGGTCTCACGATTGCGACCTCGATCACCAGATCATAATAGGTACGCGGCTTGAGGCGCGGCAGCATCGACATCTGCGCGCGGGATTCGATCTGGAACACGCCGATGGTGTCCGCCTTGCGGATCATGGCGTAGGTCCGGGGGTCTTCGGCCGGGATGGTCTGAAGCGTGAAATGCTGGCCCTTGTGCGCAGCGAGCAGGTCCAGCCCTTTTTTCATGCAGGTCAGCATGCCGAGCGCCAGGATATCGACCTTCATGAATTTCAGGGCGTCGATATCATCCTTGTCCCATTCAATGATCTGGCGCTGATCCATCGCCGCCGGCTCGATGGGCACCAGCTCGTCCAGCCGGTCGCGGGTCAGCACGAACCCGCCGGGATGCTGCGAGAGATGGCGCGGTACACCGATCAGACAGCGCGCGAGGTCCAGCGTCAGGCGGATGCACCGGTCGGTCAGATCGATCCCGGTCTCGGCAAATTTCTCTGCTTCGACATGCCGCGACCAGCCCCAGATCTGTTTGCTCAACAGAGCAATCACGTCCTCCGGTAGCCCCATCACCTTGCCGACGTCGCGCAACGCGCCCTTGGCGCGGTAGCGGATCACCACGGCGGTCAGCGCCGCGCGGTCGCGACCGTAATGATCGTAGACCCACTGGATGATCTCCTCGCGTCGAGCATGCTCGAAATCCACGTCGATATCCGGTGGTTCGCCCCGTTCCTCGGAAATGAACCGCTCGAACAGGAGCGTGGTGCGCGATGGGTCGATGGCGGTGATGCCGAGCACGAAGCACACGGCGGAATTGGCCGCCGAGCCCCGTCCCTGGCAGAGAATGTCCCGTCGCCGCGCTTCACGAACGATGGAATGCACCGTCAGGAAATACGGCGCGTATTGCATGCGCCCGATGAGCGTGAGTTCATGGCGCAAAATCGTCTCGACGTCCGGCGGGATTATGCCGCCATAGGTCTCCCGCGCCCCCTGCCATGTCAGGTCCTCCAGCGCCTGTTGCGGGGTCTGGCCCGGAATCTCGATCTCGTCGGGATACTGATAGGCCAGATCGTCCAGAGAGAACCGGCAACGTTCGACGATCTCCATCGTGCGGTCGATCGCCTCAGGATACCGCGCAAACAGCCGCGCCATCTCCGGCGGTGGTTTCAGGTAGCGGTCGGCGTGACGCTCCCGGGCAAAGCCTGCGTGCTCGATGGTGGTGTTGTGCCTGATGCAGGTGACGACGTCCTGCAGGATGCGGCGATCATGGGTATGGAACAGCACGTCGTTGGTGACGACAGTCTTCACGCGCTGGGCGTGGGCGAGATTGGCCAGGTCGTAAAGCCGCATCTGGTCGTTGGGGCGGCGGCGCAGGGTGAGCGCCATATAGGCGCGGTCACCGAACGCCTCCCGCAACCGCCGCAGATGCGCCGCACACTCCTCGTCGGCGACATCCGGCACCAGCACGGCGAGCAGTCCTTCGCCCCATTCCACCAGATCACGCCAGAGCAGGCGGCACTTCCCCTTCCCCGCCCGGGCCTTGCCGAGCGTCAGCAGGCGGCACAGCTTGCCATACGCGACCCGGTCGGTCGGATAGACCAGCACGGGCGGCGCGTCCTCCAAATCGAGGCGACAGCCGACAACCAGGCGCACCCCGAATTCCTTTGCGGCAAGATGCGCCTGAACGATGCCGGCAAGCGTGTTCCTGTCGGTAACACCGAGGGCCGTGATCCCGAGCGCCTTCGCCTGCCCGAACAGTTCACCGGGCGACGACGCGCCGCGCAGAAAGGAGAAATAGCTCGTGACCTGAAGTTCGGCGTAGCGCGGTGCCGAAGCGCTCATGCGAAGAGCCCATGCAGGAACCAACGTTGCGATCCGGTCTCGCCGTGTTCGCCGTCACCGGCGCGGAACAGCCAGAATCGCTCGCCAGACGTATCCTCGACGCGGAAATAATCCCGCGCCGTGGTCAGCTCCGCATCACCTTTCCACCATTCTCCGAATATTCTCTCCGGCCCGTCTGCGCATTTCACCTTGTGGCGCAGGCCTCGCCAGACGAAAAATACCGGAGGATGGTCGGGTAGCATGGCCATGGTCTCGATCGGCTCGGGTCGCGGCAACAGACGGGTCGGTCGCGGCCAGCCTTCGGGCCAGGTCGTATCCTGAATTGGCGCAAGCGGCGGTACTCGCTGAACTGAACGCTCGGGAACATCGCTTTCCACTGGCACAACGCGGTAAAGCGCCCCGCTGCCCAGCCGGTTGGCCAGTGTATCGACCAGTCCGGACAGATCGGCCTCCGGTTCTTCAATCAGGGATGAGACCTGCTGGCGCCGCTCCACTGGTTCGGCCAGCATGGCAATCAGTTCCATACGCTCGATGCCAAACCCGGGTTCGATGGTCTCAATCTGGTCAGACAGAAGACGCAGCAGATGCTTCGGATCGCGGACGGGCCGAGCCAGCGCGAGACGCACCGCCTGCACGGCGTTGTCGACACGATGCAGCAGGAGATCCAGTCGCCGTGCACCGAGGCCGCGTTCTTCGAGGCCGATGCAGAGCGGCGGCACCAGTTTGCCTATATAGCGCGCGATGGTTTCGGCGGCGGCAATTGGCTCGGCGAAGTTGCGCGACACCGCGACGGGATCGACCGGACGGATCGGCAGGATGGGTTCCTCCACCCTGCCATAGGCCTGATCCAGCCTTCGTGTGATTTCCGGACCGAAGCGCAGCACCAGCGGGGCGCGAGGCGCGTTCTCGAGATCGCGGACCCGAGTCAGGCCGAGGTCGGCCATTCCGGCAACGACGTTGGTCGGGAGGCGGAGAGCAGCGATCGGCATATCCGCCAGAGTAGCGACGTGCTCTCCGGGTGGAACGACAATCGCCGTGCCCGGCGTGGTGCGCGTGACAGCATAGGCTGCTCCGAGCGTATCAGCGACGGCGGCTCTCGCCGTGATACCGGATCCGTTCAGGCGACGAACAATGTCACGTAACATTGTGGCCTCACCGCCCAGGAGATGATCGGCTCCGGTGGTGTCGAGAACCAGCCCGTCCGCCGACTTGCCGGACGCATCGACCGCCACGATGGGACTGACCCGCTGCTGCAGCCACAGCGCCAGCCGTTCCAGCGCCGCACGGTCCGCTTCGGGCTGACCGTCCTGAACCGCCAGGCCCGGAATCAGCGCCTGCGCTTTGGCAACTGGCATTCCGATCACCACCCCGCTTTTACGGGCAGCGCGGTCGGCGGCCAGCACGACGCGACGACTGCCCTCGCGCCCCGCGAGGACCAGTGGCTGTTCAGGCGGAGGCGCGGCGTCGCCCTGCTCGCGGCGGAGCCGGTCGGTGGCCCAGAACGGAAGCCAGATCACCGTGGTTCGCCTCGGCTCCTGCTGTTTTGTCCGGACTTCCGGCAATCCGCAATCCTGCCTGTCCATTTCGTACCTCCACCTCGAAGTCGGCGCTTTCGCCGGATCGTGTCCGGATCAGTTCCAGCAACCAGCGGCTCTCCCCTACCCCCTGAACCGGCAGCGGCGCCGATGGCAGAAGCGAGACCCGCCAGCGTGTGGTGCTCGCCGTCGGCTGCCCGAAATCAGCGGCATCCCTCTGTCGTCTCCACCGTCGGAGGGCGAGACCGATGCCGCCACCGCTTTCAGCCGCGAGTTGCAACCGGCGCGAAGCCGTCATGGTCAGGCGACCGACTTCGGCGACCACCGCGCCCAGGCCCGGATGACGCAGTCCTTCCTCGAAACAGGCCAGCACGTCACGATCGGTGCCACTCTCGACAAAAAGCACCCGCGAGGGTGGAAGGCCAACCTGCTGAAGTGCGGGAGTAAACAGATCGGCAACTGTCACAATCCATAACACCTGACCTTGTGTACGTGCGGCGATACCGGCAGCAAAACGGGCGGCGGCAGCGGCGTTGAGGGCGTCGTTGCCGCCTCCAGCGATCTCATGCAGGGCTCCGAGAGTCAGCCCTCCACCGGGAAGTCTCCGGTCGATCTCCGCTAACCCAAAGGGCAGTGTGGCACGCTTGCGACTGGTCTGTCCTTCGAGACGACTGATCGCGGCCCGCAGCGTCTCCAGACCGGGTTTTTTATGGGTTTCAGCAGTCATGTCACGGCTCGGCGTCCCTTATGCAGGCAAATTTCCTGATTATATGTTCCTGATTTGTTCCAATCATGCTACGCAAGTCAATGCAAATTCGCTCTGTATCCGGCATGCTGGTTAGCGATGTTCGATCAGTATCGTTGATGAAAGTGCGCTAAGGAATTGAATCCAGAACCTTCTCCTGCTTCGGGCAGCGATGATTATCTGTCCCGTCTGAATGAGGCCCAGCGACAGGCTGTCACGCACGGGACCGGAGTCTCGACAGGCGGGGCGGATTCATCCCCGCTGCTGGTCATCGCCGGGGCTGGTTCGGGCAAGACCAACACACTGGCCCATCGGGTCGCGCATCTGATCGCCTCAGGGGCTGATCCGCGCCGCATCCTGTTGCTGACCTTCTCGCGCCGCGCCAGTGTGGAGATGACGCGGCGGGTAGAACGCATCTGCAAAACCGTGCTGGGCGACAAGGCCGGACCTCTCGCTGACGCGCTGGCCTGGTCTGGGACGTTCCACTCCATCGGTGCGCGGCTGCTGCGGGAGTATGCCCAGCAGATCGGCATGGATCCGGCGTTTTCGATCCATGACCGCGAAGATTCCGCTGACCTGATGAATCTGATCCGCCATGATCTGGAATTTTCCAAAACCGAGAAGCGGTTCCCCGGCAAGGGCACGTGCCTTGCCATCTATTCCCGTGTGGTGAATTCAGGCGCGCCGCTCGCCGATGTATTGCTGAAGCACTATCCGTGGTGCGCGGGCTGGGAAGCCCAGTTGAAACAGCTTTTCGCCGGTTATGTCACGGCGAAACAGGAGCAGAGCGTGCTGGATTATGACGATCTGCTGCTGTGCTGGGCGCAAATGGTCAGCAACCCGGTTCTGGCCGCAGATATCGGCGGCAAATGGGATCATGTGCTGGTCGATGAGTATCAGGACACCAACCGGCTGCAGGCGGAGATGCTGCTGGGCATGAAGCCCGATGGCCGAGGCCTGACGGTGGTGGGTGATGACGCGCAGAGCATCTATGCCTTCCGGGCGGCGACCGTGCGCAACATTCTGGATTTTCCAGTGTCTTTCGATTCCCCGGCGCGCATCGTGACGTTGGATAGGAACTATCGTTCCACGAAACCCATTCTGGATGCCGCCAATGCGGTGATCGGCGAGGCGACGGAGCGGTTCACCAAGGATCTGTGGACCGAGCGGGCTTCGGAGGAAAAGCCACGACTGGTCACTATCTGGGATGACACGGCGCAGGCCAACTACATTGCCGATCGAGTGCTGGAAGAGCGTGAGGCCGGAACACCAATGAAGCAGCAGGCTGTGCTGTTCCGGGCTTCGCACCATAGCGGCACGCTGGAGGTGGAACTGACCCGGCGCAATATTCCGTTCGTGAAATTCGGTGGCCTGAAGTTTCTCGACAGTGCGCATGTGAAAGATATGCTGGCGCTATTGCGTTTTGCCCAGAACCCACGCGACCGCATCGCGGGCTTTCGGGTATTGCAGCTTCTGCCGGGCGTGGGGCCGGGTTCAGCCCGGCGCGTGCTGGATACGATGGGCGAGAATGCCCATCCCTTCGAGGCGTTGAAGGATGTCAAAGCGCCACAGCGGAGTGGTGAGGTCTGGGCGGGTTTCGTGAATATGCTGACCGCTCTCGGCAGCCATCAGGTCGGCTGGCCGGGCGAGATTGCAGCCGCGCGGTACTGGTATGAGCCACATCTGGAGCGGCTGCACGAGGACGCCTCCACCCGTCTGGCCGATCTGGTGCAGCTTGAGCAGATTGCCGGAGGGTACCCGTCACGCGAGAAATTCCTGACCGAACTGACGCTGGACCCGCCGGATGCCACGTCCGATCAGGCTGGCGTGCCGTTGCTGGATGAAGACTATCTGATCCTCTCGACCATTCATTCCGCCAAGGGGCAGGAGTGGAAGAATGTGTTCCTCATGAACGTAGTCGATGGCTGCATTCCGTCTGATCTGGCGACGGGCGAGCAGGACGATATCGAGGAGGAACGCCGCCTGCTCTATGTGGCCATGACGAGGGCGAAAGACAGTCTCGATATCATGGTGCCGCAGCGTTTCTATGTGCATGGCCAGCACAGCCGGGGCGACCGACATGTCTATGCTTCACGTACACGCTTCATCGACCGGGACATGCTGCCATTGTTCGAAGCCGTGTCATGGCCTGTCGTGAAACCGGAAGAGCAGGCAAGGCAGGAGGCGGTGAAGTCGGTGCGGATCGATATGGCAGCCAGATTACGCGGCATGTGGTCGTAAGGGAGCAGGCGGATGTGCAATCTCTATTCCATGACTTCCAACCCGCAGGCGATCCGCGAGATCGCGAAAGTTCTTGAGGATCGCACGGGCAATCTCCAGCCGCTGCCGGAGATCTACCCGAATACGATGGCGCCGATTGTGAGGAACGGGGAAGGCGGTCGTGAACTGCTCATGGCCCGCTGGGGTATGCCGACTCCCCCCGGTTACCTGAAAGGCCATAAGGTGGATCGCGGTGTGACCAATATCCGCAATCCGGGATCTGCATGGTGGAAGCGCTGGGAAGGGGTGGAGCACCGCTGTTTGGTTCCGCTGACAGCGTTCTCGGAACCCGAGCGTTTGCCTGATGGGAAATCACAGCCTGTGTGGTTTGCCCGCAGCGACGGAGAGCCGCTGGCTTTCTTTGCCGGTATCTGGTGCCGATGGACATCCGTGCGGAAACTGGCTGATGGAGAGACAACGGATGACCTGTTTGGATTTCTGACCACCGAGGCAAACCGGGAAGTTGGAGCCATCCATCCGAAAGCCATGCCGGTGATTCTGACGCAGCCGGATGAGCTGGATGTGTGGATGAATGCGCCAGCAGAGGAGGCGCTGGGGCTTCAACGGCCTCTGTCAGATGGGCGTTTGGCCCGTCGTGAACCACCCTACCTCGTGGAAAATGGAAGCTAAAATGGGATCATACTTCTTGCATTTTTCATCCCGGATATAAGTAGAAAAGACGAGTGCAACAAAAATCCCAAGTATGCTGATCTCTCATCAATCAGAGTTAATCGTGTGGTGATCTCCATATCGTTGGGCTCATACTTCCCGAACGTGCGAGACATCGCCGCCATTGGTCGGCGGTGCAGAGGCCTGCCGGAAAGACGAACACACCAGACCCAAAGCAATCGCTACAATGCCTGTAGCGTGCCAGAGATGCAGACGTTCGTGAAGAAACAACGTCGAGAGTATGACTCCAAAGGCCGGGATCAGATGAATGCTCAGGCCTGCACGTTCCGCACCAAAAAATCTGACAGCGCGCATGTAGAGTAAATAGGCCAGAACGGACGGAAAAATGCCCACATATAAGGCAGCTGCGGCAAATGAAATCGTCCAATGAGCAGATGTCGCACTTATCGGAGCGATGAACCAGAGCGGCAACAGGAGGCAGACGCCGATCGTGATATGAGCACCCAGCACACCCAACCGGTCGAGGTCTGCCGGCAGGCGACGGATCCAGAGCGTGTAAAACGCAAAGCAAGCCATCGCAGCAAGGACAACAGCATCTCCCGGCACGAGCGCGAGGGCGCTCCATTGTGACCATTGGCCGTGCAGAACCAGCGTGAACACGCCCAACAACGAAAGTATCAGACCAGCGCCCTGAGCGAGTGTAAGTCGCTGCCGGTAAAAGATCGCACCGAAGAAAACAATCATGAGTGGTATCAGCGCGTTCATCAGAAGGGCGTTGCTCGCCGTGGTCGTTCGTACACCAACATAGATCAGGGCATTGAAGCCGACGATCCCTGTAAGCGCCGTCCCGAGCATAAGCCAGCGATGCTGCCAATAACGAGGAGCATCACGGCGCATGATAGGGAGCGCAAACGGCGACAGGCAGACAAAAGCAACGACCCAGCGGACGGTCAACAGGGTCAGGGGTGCGGTCAGATCGCGAACCGCACGGCTGACGATAAAATTTCCGGCCCAGAACAGCGGTGGCAATCCAAGTGACGCATACGCCATAACACGCTCTACGATGCGTGGAGTACGAATGCGGTTTGCGGTCATACGTCGTGGCTCGACGATACGATCCCAATATCAGGTCCCTCCACCCAACCGAGCGACAGAGCCTTCCTGCGTCGGATCACCTCTCGAATACGCACATCAAACGAACGCCCTGCACCGCTCCACGAAACAGACGCCTCACCCGTCAGATGCAGAAGATCACCGTTGTCGAAATTGATGAAGAGAAGACCAGCCCGAGGATTTTCCAGAAAGTTTCCAAACGTGTTGAAATAACGATTACCTGGGTAATCCGGAACAGTCAGGACATCACCGTTGAGCTGCACAAAACCTGATGGTCCGCCGCGATGCGAGACATCCATGCCGCCGTGGACGACAGACGATGCGCAGGAGGCGATGAAGAATGTGCTGGCGGTCATGATGACGTCGCGCGCCTCAGCGTCTGGTGCCGGATATCTCTCCACGGCACCGGGTAATCGAAGCAGCGATCGTGGCTCACGTGGGCGGATATATTTTGGACAGTTTCCGAAACTCTGCAGAACGCGCATCCGGATGCCGTCCGCGTCGTTCGCCAGAACGGTGCCGTTGGCGCGGTTGCGTCGGCGTGTCGCAAACTCGATCCCGAGGATCGCGATCGGGCGTTCCGGCGCCAGCGCTTCAGCCACAGGATCTCCTGATAGGGGATGCCAGGCGAGATGAAGTGTTATCTCGTCAGGACTTGAGAGAAAGCCGGGCACGCCGGTAGCAAGCGTTGCAACCGGCCAGCCGTCGGGAGAAAGGGCACCCAGCACGACATAAGGCAGCGATGCAAAGAACGTGCGATGCTGCTCTGTCATGAAGGAGCGAATGAAAGTGCTCGAAGGTGCGGCCACGCCAGCCAGTGCCTGCGCACGCCGTTCGCCCTCGTGAAATGCGGTCGCCGTGTTATCCATCGTCGTGATCCGTCATGTCGGAACTGAATGAGGCAAACATGCCACGTAGCATCTCCGAGCAACAATACAGAACGGTCCGTTTATTGGCTATTCACTTTCAGGGTTTTTCGCCTTCCTCCTTCCGTTTCTTGAGGAACACACGATCACGTTCGATGAACCGGGCCACCATAATTGGAACCAGACGGGCCGGGTTCTTGCCGACATTGGTGTCGTCGCCATTCTCCTCCGCGAGAAAACGGGCATACAGAAGAAGGTCACGATGAATGTCCGCGGGAAAGGCAATCGTCATCCGGACAGGACGACTGTCGGGAATTGCGGTGATACGAAGCTTATCCATTGCGATGTTCTCCTTTCGCAACATAAGGTTTGAGTATCAGGTCGCGCCCCAGCAGAAGCGTGAACGGCAGACCGGGACGGTCGGTGAGGGTTGGCTGAATATCGAGTGAGCGGTCGACCAGCCGGTATCCCACCTGAGAGAACCCGTTGCTGGCGCCACTGCGAATGGCCTGGGCGAGATTGTTCTCGCTCTGGCTCGTGCCAGCTTCCGACCCGACGCTGAGCAGCGTGGTCACCAGTGCGGCTTTGAACAACTGGCCCCAGTGGTTGTTCACCTCGTCCGACAGGCCGGACTGGCCGATCGCGTCGGCGCCGGGCAGTTTCTCCAGCACGAGGCTTTCGCCGTCCGGGAAAATCAGCCGGGTCCAGATGATCTGGGTGCGTTGCTGCCCGAAGGAAATGCCGCTGTTATAGGCACCGAACAGCGTACTGCCCTGCGGGATCAGGAGATAGCGCCCTGTCGGGCTGTCATAGACGTTCTGGGTGACGTGCCCGACGATCTGGCCCGGAAGATCGGAACTGATCTTCGTGTTCAGCGCGCCCGCAATGACCGTTCCGGCCTGAAGCACGTAAGGGGAGAGGAGCGGCAAAATCCGATCGGGGCTGATGGTCTGCCGGTCAGGTTGACCCGCGAGAAAGGCCCGGTTCTCTGCCTGTGGTCCGGTGCTGGTCGTTCCTGCACCCTGGCCAGGGGACGCTGAGGTCGCAGATGAAGCCGGCTGCACGTCATGCTGATCACGCACATCGACTGAGGCAAACAGTTTGCTGCCAATGGCGGCATCAATTTCCTGCTGAGCCCGACGCGCATCCTCGTTGCCGATCGCATTGGCAGGGATTGATTTGCCCTGCCGCTGCGCGTTGAGGATTGGCCTGCCCAGATCACCGGGAAGCGCGGGTCCGAGCCTGGGCACATTGGAATAATCTTTCGGGAGGTTGTCCAGACCTGCCGCAGATGGTGGGGACGCATTGTCCGGACCGACTGATGCTGACGGCGCTCGATGGCTGGCTTCCAACGCATATCCGAGGGCGAACGCCACGACGATGACGCCGATCCCCCCGAGTGACCAGATCACCGTCCGCGACAGACGCACGACGCGTGGACGCTCGGCACGGAGGCGCAGATCGGGGGGCGTCGCCGGTGGGGCCGGGTTTCCCCCATTGGGCGGGGCATTCTGATCAGGGCGTGGAGCGGTGTCCTGCCCTGCCCCCTCTTCTCTGTCCTCGCTCATGACGGCCGCCCGTCAGTGCGCACGATGCGCACGCGCTGCTCGCTGGTCTTGTCGCCGAGACGCAGCTCGGCCGCGGCGAACAAGCGGTCAACGATCATCCAGTTCTGGCGGACCCGGTAATTGACCAAAGCCGGGTTCCCGTCCGGCCCCAGCACGAAAAGAGGTGGCAGATCCCCCTGCCCGATCCCGCTCGGGAAAGCGATATAGACTTTGCGTCCGTCATCGAAAGCCCGCGAGGGCAGCCACGGGGGCACCCCGCCTTTTGCTGGCTGTATGGCGTAGCGAAAATGCAGATCGTCGAGATTCAGCCCCGCATCCACAGGAGCCTCTTCTTCGGCGTCGTCATTCTGACGGTGCAGCGCGATCAGATCGTCCTCGGGATAGTCCCACGACACGGACGCCATGTAGGTCGCCGGTGTGGAACGCAGTTCCGCCAGGTAGGTCCGGCGGTCGGTATTGACGATCAGATTGGTCGTGAGATCGGGACGGGTCGGCTTGACCAGGATATGGACACGCTTGGCAGTACCACTGCCGCTCGATGTATCCCCGATCACCCACCGGACGGTGTCACCAGCGGCAACCGGCCCGCTTCCGACCAGCTTTTCGCCGGGCTGGAGCATGATGTCGGTAATGTCACCGGGCGACGCGTAGACCTGATAGAGCGCGCCGGGACTGTAGGGATAAACCTGCACGGCATTGATAAATCCCGCCCGCGTCGGCTGGATCCGGGCGGCGACGTTCGCCTGAATCACACGCACGGTCGGATCGGCAACCTCCGGCGCACCTCGCCGGGCCTGGACGCTGCGCGACGGCAGGCGTTTCAGTTGGCCCGGCAGCGGCAAAGGTCTGGCGATTTCCACCACCTGCACCGGTTTGGGTGGATCGGGCAGGCGTGTAGCCCGCGCCGCATCATCATAGCGAATGGCGGGCGGATGATACTGTCCGGCACAGGCGGACAGGGTGAGCAGCGCCAGCGGCAGGGCGCGCAAGACCATGCGGATCATTGTCCGAGTTCCTTCGACCAGTTGATGGCGGTGACATAGATGCCAAGCGGGTTTTTCCGCAGGCGATCGGCCGTGCGTGGGGTGACGATCATGACCGTGAGAATAGCGGTCCAGCGTTCGGTTCCCGTGAAGGCGCCGTCGCGGTAATGCCGTTCGGTCCAGGCCACGCGGAAACTGCCGGGCGATGCCCGGATGACCGACGACACATCGACCTCGACCTGTTCGTGGCCGACCCGTGAGAACGGGTCGTTGAGGCGGGCATAGTCGTTCAGCGCCTGTGCGCCGGAAATCATGGTGAACTCGTAGGCCTGCAGCCAGTTCTGCCGCACAACGACAGGATCGGCGGACAGGCCACGCACATCTTCGATGAAGCGCGCCAGATACCACGACACCTGCGGATCGGTCGGAACATAGGCCGAGGTCGCTGGGCCGATCACCTGTGTCTGGCCGAGTTTGTCGACCTGCACGACCCAGGGGACGATGGTGCCACGCGCGGACTGCCAGACCAGGCCGATCCCGAGTGCTGCCGAGAGGAACAGACTGCCAAAAGCCATCAGCCGCCAGTTACGGGCCTGCACACGGGCGGAGCCGATCCGGTCATCCCAGATCTGGGCTGCGTGTTGATAGGGTGTCACGGGTTCGGGTGTGATCCCGTAGCGTGTGGTAGAGCGACGGAACATCATTGTTTCTCCGAAAGATCGATGGCTGCCGATCCACCGCCGCCATCGGCGGAGCGGATGACATGGGCCGCTTCGGCCGCGTGGGTCGCGGCATTGCGACGCTTCATTTTTTGTGCCCAGCGTGGGGGCTTGCTGTCGGGAGCAGAGCCGGCGCCGCCGCCTTGACCTTTGCCGGCGCTGTCTGACGGGCCGGCAGAATTCCCGCCACCCGCCTCGGAAGCGGCTCCGCCGGTAAAGCGCCCCCCTGTTGCGGTGAAGGCGCCACGAGCACCGGCGCCGTAACTCTGTTTCATGGACGCTGCGGCCCCGGACGCCCTGCTCTTTGCTGCGTTCATGGCTGCGGCACCTGGTGCGCGGGCGACACCACCAAGCCCGGCGGCCATGCGCGCGCCCGCGCTCCCACCCGCGGCGCTCATGGCTCCCATGGAATAGGCGCTTGAGGCCGCCCCCGCCGCAGCGGCCCCGCCACGAGCGGCTGCTGCCGTGGCGGCCAGAGCCGCGCCACCACCGGAGGCGATGGCGGCAGGGGCGGCGACAGCCGCCGCTCCCATGGCGCCGACCGCCATACCGGTGCCGACAGCAGCACCCGCGCCAAGTTGTGGGGCGCCGGAGATCAGGCCGTTGGCCAGTGAACCGCCGAAAATCGCAAGCCCGACCATGCACAGGGAGGCCAGAACCACGGACAGCGCCTGTCCGATGGTGGGCGAACTGTTCCCGTAGGAGGTCGTGAACTGTTTGAAGAGGCCGGAGGCGACGGCGGAAATGACGGCCAGCACCATGATCTTCACACCGGACGAAACGACGTTCCCGAGAACCTTCTCGGCCAGAAAGGCCGTCCGGTTGAACAGGGCGAACGGGATCAACACGAACCCGGCGAGGCTGGTGAGCTTGAATTCGACAATCGCGACGAAAAGCTGCACCGCGAGGATGAAGAAGGCCGCCAGCACGATGAACCAGCACAGAAGCAGCACGAGGATCTGTACGATGCTGGCAATTGCGCCGAAGGAAAACACCAGTTTGCTGGCCGCATCAAGCAGCGGTTGTGCGGCGGAGAGGCCGGTCGCGGCCAGCCGTCCCGGATGCATGAAATCGGCAAGTGTCAGCGTTCCCCCGCCCGCTTTAAGACCGAGCGCGGCGAAGCTGTTGAAAACGACGCTCGAGAGATGGCTGAAATGGTTGATGACGAAGGCAAAGAAGCCGACATAAAGCGTCTTTTTGACCAGACGCTGGACAATGTCCTCGTCCACCGCCCAGGCCCAGAACAGCCCGGCCAGCAGCATATCAAGGACGGAGAGCGATCCGGCGAGGGACACGACGCTGCCCCGCAGCAATCCAAAACCGGAATCGATGGTGGTCTCGAAGGTGTTCAGGAACCCGTCGATAATCCCGACATTACTGGCGTCCATCGATCAGTCTCCCGAACCGGGAACGGAGACAGTCTCGGGAACATAGGCGTCGTACTGCGCGAAATGCTGGTATTGTGCCTCGGCGCCGGCTTCGTTCGCAGCCTGTCGGGCACGTTCCAGTTCAGCAGCCCGGCCGTTGGCGGCAAGCTCCGCCTGAATGTCAGATAACTGGCGGGATTGCAGGGCCATAAGCTGGTTTCCGGCCTGTGCCGCCTGCAACGCACCCGCAGAGTTCTGGCTGGCCGAGACCAGTTGCGTCATGGCCGAACTGTCGGTTGGGATGTTGCCGACCACCCGGGCCTGCAGTTTCAGGGCATCCTCGAACCCACCGACGGAATTCTGCCAGCGTGTCTGTGCCTGACTGAAGAGGGTGCTGTCAGACATGCCGGACGAGACGGATGTGTAGGACTGCTGATACTGCTGCTCGACCGACTGGACGCTATAGGCAATGTTCTGCGCCTGCGCGAGGAGTGCTGTCGTCTGGGAAATCGTCGATTGCAGCGTCGAAAGTGTCGAAAGCGGGAGGCTCGCCAGATTGCGACCCTGATTGACCAGCATCTGCGCCTGGTTGGCCAGCGATGTGATCTGGTTATCAATCTGCTGAAGAGTCCGTGCTGCGATGAGAACATTCTGGACATGGTTGGCTCCGTCATAGACCGCCCACTGCGCACAGGCAGGGACGACCGGCATGAGAAAAAACAGAACGGCGCCCACAGCTGCGGTATAACCGCTACGGAAATATTTTGCCCGAATACGGAAAGATCTTTCCGTCATGGCACGCCTCCGTGTCGCAGAAGGTCCGAGGCCCACGGCACACCACGCGCCTCAAACCACGCGGGCAGAAAGCCCTCCCGCCCGTGCTCCGCCAGCACAGCATCAATCAGACGATGGTCGTCCTTCCCTGAAGCCGCACACAGGGCGAGTGCCACCGGCCCGAGCCCGAGTTCGAAGAGACGATTGCCGCGCTGGGTCTGGCAGTAATATTCCCGCTTCGAGGCCGCGCGGGCGATGATGGCGATCTGACGGTCGTTCAGACCAAAGTCGCGATAAATCGCCATGATCTGCGGTTCGATGGCGCGCTCGTTGGGCAGGAAGATCCGCGTCGGGCAGCTTTCGACCACGGCCGGGGCAATGGGCGAGTTGGCGATATCCGACAAAGACTGGGTTGCGAAGATGACGCTGGCGTTTTTCTTGCGCAGGGTTTTCAGCCATTCCCGCAACTGGCCGGAGAAATTCCCGTCATCGAGAACGAGCCAGCCTTCGTCGATCACCAGCAGGGTGGGTCGTCCGTCCAGCCGTCCTTCAATGCGATGGAACAGATAGGACAGCACGGAGGAGGCTGCGCCGGAGCCGATCAGCCCCTCGGTTTCGAACACCACCACATCGGCATCACCCAGGCGCTCGGTGTCAGCATCAAGCAGGCGACCGTAGGGACCGCCGAGGCAGTAGGGTGCGAGCGCCTGTTTCAGTGCGTTGGACTGAAGAAGTGCGACCAGGCCCGATAGGGTCCGCTCCTCCTCTGGGGAGGACGCGAGGGAATTCAGGGCCGACCAGAGATAGGATTTCACCTCCGGCGTCAGCGCGACGCCTTCACTGACAAAAATCTGGCCCAGCCATTCGCTGGCCCATTTGCGCTCATCCGGATCATCAATCCGGGCCAGAGGCTGGAGTGAAACGCCGGGAAAGCCGTCCACACCCAGCCCGTCCTCATCCGTCAGACCACCACCGAGATCATGCCAGTCGCCGCCCATGCCGAGTGTTGCGGCGCGCATGGAGCCACCAAAATCGAAAGCGAAGATCTGCGACCCCACGTAGCGCCGGAACTGGAGCGCCATCAGCGCCAGCAGCACTGACTTCCCCGCTCCCGTCGGTCCTGCGATCAGCGTATGACCCACATCGCTGGCATGGAGAGAAAACCGGAACGGCGTTGCTCCGGCGGTCCTGCCGTAGAAGAGCGGCGGCGCCCTGAAATGGACATCCTGCTCCGGCCCGGCCCAGACGGCGGAGAGCGGGATCATATGCGCCAGATTCAGGGTCGAGACCGGGGGCTGGCGCACATTGGCATAGACGTGACCGGGCAGACTGCCGAGCCATGCTTCGACCGCGTTCAGAGTCTCGGTCATACAGGTAAAGTCGCGACCCTGAATGATCTTTTCCACAAGACGGAGTTTTTCGGAAGCGATGCCGGCACTGCCATCCCAGACCGTGACGGTCGCGGTGATGTAGGCTTGCCCGACATCGTCAGCACCGAGCGACTGAAGCGCGAGGTCGGCATCGGCCGCCTTGTTGGCGGCATCATTGTCCACCAACACGGATGCTTCGTTGGTCATGACTTCGCGAACAATGGCCGCGATGCTCTTGCGTTTTGCGAACCACTGACGCCGGATCTTCGTCAGCACCTTGGTGGCGTCGGTCTTGTCCAGAAGAATGGCACGGGTGGACCAGCGATACGGCATGGCCAGACGGTTCAGATCGTCCAGAATTCCGGGAAAGGTGCGGCTGGGGAAACCCGTAATCGTCAGGGTTTTCAGGAAGGCATCGCCGAGTTTTGGCTCCAGCCCGCCCGACAGCGGCTGATCGACCAGCAGGGCATCCAGATGCATCGGGATTTCCGGCACCCGGACACGCTGGTTCCGGATGGAGATGGTACTGTGCAGATAGGTCAGCGTCTCGCCGTCATCGAGCCAGACTGCCTCGGGCATGAATCCATCGAGCAACGCCAGAAGACGGTCGCTGCGGTCAATGAAAGAATTCAGTATGCCGTGCGGATCCGGCCCGTCGTGCTCCCTGCCCTCATAAAGAAACCGTTCAGCGCGACCTGATGATTCCGCCGGTGGTAGCCAGACTACAGTCAGGAAATACCGGCTCTCGAAATGCGCGCCCTCATCCTCGAACTGTTCCCGGCGCTCCAGATCCACCATCTGGCTGGCGGCGTCGGGAAAATCGCTCTCGGGATAGATCGTCGCAGGCACGCGCTGCGCTTCTACGAACACTGCCCAGCCGGAACCGAGACGCCGCAAGGCATTGTTCAGCCGTCCGGTGACGCCGACAAGCTCGGCCGGTGTGGCGGAATCCAGATCCGGACCACGAATGCGCGCGGTGCGCTGAAAGGAGCCGTCCTTGTTCAGGACGACACCTTTTTCGACCAGCGCGGCCCAGGGCAGGTAATCCGACAGAAGTGCCGCACGATTGCGATATTCGCCAAGGGACATCATCGCCGTGCCCTCCTCATGCCCGGAACCAGGCGGGATAGCGGAGATGCCGCCGCCCCACTTCGACAAACAGCGGATCGCGCCTCGCACCCCAGACCGCGAGGCTGTGGCCTACGATCCAGAACACCGCGCCGACCAGCCAGAGCCGCAGACCCAGCGAGATCGCCGCGCCCAGCGTGCCGTTAGCGATCGCCAGCGTCCGTGGGGCGCCACCCAGCAGGATCGGATCGGTCAGGGAGCGATGCACCGGAACATGAAAGCCTGGCACCGCGTTGTCGTCATATCCCACCATCAGATCAATGCTCCCCCGGAGAAGGAGAAGAAGGACAGGAAGAAACTCGACGCCGCAAAAGCGATGGACAGACCGAAGACGATCTGAATCAGGCGTCGAAAGCCTCCCGACGTTTCCCCGAAGGCCAGGGTCAGGCCAGTCACGGTGATGATGATCACCGAGACGATGCGCGCGACCGGTCCCTGAATGGATTCCAGGATCTGGTTGAGCGGTTCCTCCCACGGCATTCCGGAGCCGGACGCCCAGGCGGAGGAGGTTGCAGCAAACAGCGCGATGGCCGCCATACTGGTCAGACGGGACAGGCGACTGGTATGGGCGCGCGTCATGACGCGCGCGGACAGGGTCTGCGACATCAGAGTGTGTCCTCGATGCTGGAGAGGTTGAAGGAATGTGAACGCCCTGCTTCGCCAGGCGGGGCATCAAACGAGGTCAGGCGGTAACGGCCTGTTGCCGGATCCAGTCCGTCCACCGTTGCAAGTTCCGTCAGCCGCCGCGCAGTCCCGCGCCCGGACAGCACGGCGATCACATTGATGGTTTCCGCGATCATGCCGCGCGGCACCGTCACCACAGCCTCCTGGATCAGCTGTTCGAGACGGTGCAGGGCTGCGAGCGCTGAGCCGGCGTGCAGCGTGCCGATGCCGCCGGGATGTCCGGTGCCCCACGCCTTGAGCAGATCGAGCGCTTCGGCGCCGCGCACCTCTCCGATGGGAATGCGGTCCGGACGTAGGCGGAGGGTGGACCGGACGAGGTCGGAAAGCGTGATGATCCCTTCCCGGGTCCGCAGGGCGACGAGATTGGGCGCCGTGCACTGCAATTCCCGCGTGTCCTCAATGAGGATCACGCGGTCCCTGGTCTTCGCCACTTCGGCCAGCAGGGCGTTGACCAGCGTCGTCTTGCCCGTAGACGTGCCGCCCGCAACGAGGATATTTCTACGCTGGACGACAGCCTCGCGGAGATAGGCCGCCTGTGCGACGGTGATGATCCCGGCGTCGATATAATCGTCGAGCGTGAATACGGCGACAGCGGGCTTGCGGATCGCGAAACTGGGCGCTGTCACGACCGGCGGCAGCAATCCCTCGAACCGCTCGCCTGTCGGGAGTTCGGCCGAGATACGGGGCGCGGCCTCATGAACCTCCGCGCCGACATGGTGTGCGACCAGACGCACGATGCGTTCGGCATCGGCTGCGCCGATCGTGTGCCCGGTGTCGGACAGCCCTTCTGACAGACGGTCGATCCAGAGCCGTCCATCGGGATTGAGCATCACCTCGACAACTGCCGGATCAGCAAGCTGTCTCGTGATCGCCTCTCCCATAGCCGTGCGCAGCATGGAAAAACCACGCGCCACGGCTTCGTTCGTCGTCGCATGGGTGTGCATTGTCGTCCCCGTTGTGGAAAGCGAACCGGGAGGTCCGGATCGCGACAGGGACAAATAGAGGAGGCACGCGTTTCCAGATCGCAACAAGAAATTCGGCCATCATCGTACCGGGGCGTACGAAAGCGTATACAAACTGGCAGAGGCGTAGACGGCTAAAAATTTGGCGTTTTATCAGTGCATTAGGCTTGAAACTTTTAATCCGGCGTTGTCAGGAATTACGGTGAGCCGAAGAAACCGATTGCAACGATGGCGATAACTGACTTCGCGAGCGTGAAACTTTTGAGCCGGGCCAAATATTAAGTATGGACGCGAGTATCAGGCCCCGCTCATCAACGGCAACGCGTATAGTACGATATTTGGATATGGCGAGTTTTTACTGTATCTGGAACTATAAACCGGCGCGTGATTGTACCCGACACGCTATACACCGACGAAGACGGCTGATTGGCAATATTTTCGGTGCGCCGAAGATCGACGTCACGCGGCGTCAAAAAGTTGCTCGGAAGGTGTGACCCGTGCTTGAATCGACAAGGCGCAAATCCGTTGGTGAAATACAGGCTTTCCGAAGCTTATAACGATTCACACCCTATATTGAGGACTACCCTATTGAGCAGCGACAAGGACATCATTCTCGGTCGTCTGAATGCGATGGCACAGATCGTGACGGCGCACCTTGCGACGACGAAAGTGGAGACCGACCAGCTTCCGGACCTCGTACGTCGGCTTTATGCGTCGCTTTCAGAGGAACAGCCTGTGCCGAACACGACAGGATCGGGAGTATCCCGGAAAACCAGCAATGTTCCCTCGCCTCCTGAAAAGCCTGAACCGTCCGCGACTGTCGACGAGGCGCCGGCGGAGGCGACGTCGCCGACAATTCTGACCGTCGAGAAACAGCAGCAGCCGGCCGTCCCGATTAAGGAATCTGTCTTTCCCGACTACATCATCTGCCTGGAAGATGGGAAACAGCTGAAATCGCTCAAACGGCACCTCGCGGCTGCCTTCGACATGACCATTGAGGATTACAAGGCCAAATGGGGGCTGCCTGAAGAATATCCGACCGTCGCGCCGAATTATACGGAAATGCGGCGTCAGGTTGCACAGAAAATCGGCCTTGGAAAGCGTGCCTCCCAGAGTGAGGACAAAACGGACCGCACCGACGCGTCTGCGCGGTCGGCCCCGGGGGCACCATCACCTACACGAAACAAGGCCAAGGGGGGCCGGAAGGAACGGTCAGCAGGGAAAGCGGATGAACATCGACTGGCCAACGCGTTCTCTCGCTGATCTGAGATCACGCGTGAGGATGGTTCGTCAGTCCTTTTTCACACCGGCGTCGCCGCCTTCATTCGCCTCACGTTCAATGTCTGTCCGGAACCGCCTGTCGCTGGCCAGCCGCCGTCCCAGCATCTCGACGAAACGGTCGTAGCGCTCCGCCCCCTGGGCACGAGCCGCTGCAGCCATGCTGTCAGAAAGACCTGGCATACTGGTGAACCACAGCCGGATGAACAGCGCGAGCGTCTCGACCGAGATCGACAGGTCGCGTTCGATCCGCGCCTGACGACGATCGAGCCGCTGCACGGCGGCTTCCAGCGACGCTTTGGGATCGCCACCAGCGCCTTCCGGGTCGAGCCACGCCGCAATCGCGGCTTCGGCCAGCAGGGAGTCCGACATCGAGCGTCGGGCAGCCTGCGTCCGCAGCCCCTTCCATAGATGCGGCTCCAGATAGACCGAAAGCCGCTTCTTCTTCTGGCGCGCGCCGCTCATGACAGCCCCAGATCATTGCCTGGATCAAGAGCCGCCTGACGGGCTTTGCGGGCCAAATCCGCCGTCAGCACGGCATGAAGGTCTTCCTCTTCCATCGGATCGCGTTCACGCTCGCGCATAGGCGCATCACGCGCGGGGTCCTCGTCGCCTTGCGGTGGCAGGTCGGGCTCCTCGGAAACGTCCATTTCCGGCTGACGGCGCGCCTCGGTGCCGACAGGATCTTCTTCCTCACCCGCCTCCTTGACCGCATCCTCTGGTGTGTCGGGCTTGACCTCAGGCTTTGATGGCTGCGGACGTGAGGTCCAGTCGTCGGGTGCGACCGGTAATCCTCGTGTCCCCGTCTCCGGCGCGGGCAAGAGCCGTTCCCGAAACCGGCTGTCACGAAAATATTGAGCCTTTTTTGCCCGAACGGGCGACATCCCCGAGAGCAGGACCAGTTCGTCGGTTGCTGGCAGCTCCTGAATCTCGCCGACGGTCAGCAGGGGTCGAGCACTCTCCTGACGGGACACCATGAGGTGCCCCAGCCAGGGTGACAGGCGATGGCCGGCATAGTTCTTCTGCGAGCGGATTTCGGTTGCGGTGCCAAGCGCATCGGAAACACGTTTGGCTGTCCGCTCATCGTTGGTCGCGAAGCTGACGCGAACATGGCAGTTGTCAATGATCGAGTTGTTCTGCCCGTAGGCTTTTTCAATCTGGTTAAGCGACTGGGCGATCAGAAACGCCTTGATCCGGTAGCCAGCCATGAAAGCAAGCGCGCTTTCGAAGAAATCGAGCCGCCCCAGCGCCGGAAACTCATCGAGCATCAGCAACAGACGCTGCCGCCCTTCTGCTCCGGACAAATCCTCGGTCAGCCTGCGCCCGATCTGGTTAAGCATCAGCCGGATCAACGGCTTGGTGCGACTGATGTCCGAGGGCGGGACAACGAAGTATAACGTCGTCGGCCGGGCCGGATTGACGAGATCGCCAATCCGCCACGTGCTGCGGCTCGTCACCTCGGCCACCACGGGGTCACGATACAGGCCCAGGAACGACATGGCCGTACTCAGCACACCGGAGCGCTCGTTGGGGGATTTGTTGAGCAATTCGCGCGCAGCCGACGCCACCACCGGATGGACGCCACGCTCGCCAAGATGGCGCGTGCCCATCATCACAACGAGGGTGGCCGCGATCGAGCGTTTCGGATCGGACAGCAGGCTGGCGACACCACGCAAGCTTTTGTCCGGTTCCGCATAGAGGATATGAAGAATGGCTCCCACCAACAGGGAATGTGAGGTTTTTTCCCAGTGATTGCGTCGTTCCAGCGAGCCTTCGGGATCGACCAGCACGTCGGCGACGTTCTGGGCATCGCGCACTTCCCACTCGCCGAGACGGATTTCCAGCAGCGGATTGTAGGCGCATGACGCGAGATTAGTGGGATCGAAAAGGATCAATCTGCCGAAACGGCCCCGGAACCCGGCCGTAATGGACCAGTTTTCGCCCTTGATATCGTGAACGATGGCTGAACCGGGCCAGGTCAGCAACGTCGGGATCACCAGCCCTACGCCCTTGCCCGAGCGCGTCGGCGCGAAGCAGAGCACATGCTCGGGGCCATCATGCCGGATATAGTCGCGCTCCCAACGCCCCAGCACCACGCCATCCTGGCCGAGAAGTCCGGCCTGCTCGATATCGTCGCGTTCGGCCCAGCGGGCCGATCCATAGGTGGCTGTGCGTTTATGCTCCCGCGCGCGCCTGACGGACAGGACCACTGCTGTCAGGAAGGCGAGCACTCCGCCAGATCCGGCGATCCATCCGCCTTCTACGAAAATGTGTGGCGCGTAGGCATCGAACTCGTACCACCACCACGGAAACAGAAATGGCGGATAGAGCGGCCACCGTCCGGCCACTAAAGTCCACGGGGGACCGAGTTCCGGCTGGAATGCAAGCCGCCACGCGACCCACTGCGTCGCGGCCCACCAAGCCACAATGACAATCAGGAAACAGAGGCAAAGTTGCCCCCACAGGATACGAGAACCAGACATGAATTCCTCCCGAGTTGGAAGGAACTCTGCATGACGACACACCCTTCAGTTCAAGACTTTTCCCAGTCAACTGACGGCACGGGCGTGCGGAGGCGTAAACAAACTGGCGCGGGCGTAAGTAGCACTTCCAAACGCCTTCTGGCTTCAGGCAGACCCGGCAAGAGTCAGTTTTTTGTGGGTGGGTGCCTGCGGGTTTCATCGTCCAGCAGACGTTCCGCAGCGACCCACGCCTGATCCGCGGCATCCTTCTCGTCCAGAACATTGGCTGAGACAACTGCGCCATCAAGCAGGTAGATCATGAAGTGAGCAAGTTGCTCAGATCGCTCTTCCAGAACGCCATCCGCCTCCAGAAGCGCCCGGATGGCGTGCCGCAGGCTGCGCTTCTGCAGTCGCGAAATCTCAACGATTGCGTCCTGCTTGCCCTTGTATTCCTCGGTCGCGCGAGAGAACACACATCCTGCAAAGTCGGGTTGACGAAACCAGGACGTATGCCAGTCGAACACCGCGCGCAGCCGGGCTCTGGGCTTCGTATGTGCGCTGACGGCCTCAATCAGCGAGGCCTCAAGCGTCTCAATATGTCCTTCCAGGAAGTCGGTCACCAGCCCCTCTTTGTTTCCAAAGTGGTAGTAGATTGCCGTTTTCGCGACCTGCGCGGTGTCGGCGATGTCATCGACACTGACCTGGTGGAAACCCGAACGGGCAAAGAGGGATCCCGCTGTCGTTAAGAGAGTAGCCCGACTATCCGGACCATTCCGCTTTCTGCGGAGTTTTTGCTGTGGCACGTCCATGACCTCACAGGAATTCGCATCAATCCGTCTCATTCATAATCGGAACGTTTTGTGCGTCAACAAGTTCAAGGCACAGATCAGGCCACAGCAATTCCCTTTCCACAAGTTAATAAAGCGATATCAAATGTACCGGTCGTTCATACACGGGACGTTATCTGATTAATTGACTGCCTCCAGGGCCACGGTCGGAACTGGTTTGACGGCTTTCATTTCGGCCAGTTGCCAGTCCCAGTACGCTTCACTGGAGTTCAGGCGCATCGCCGCACCCTCAAGCACAGATCGCGCTTCACCGGGATACCGCCGGAGAACAGGCACAATGACATTGTCAATCCAGCCATCGCCATGCAGGGCATCGACCTCGACATGCTCGCTGTAATAATCCAGAATCGACGGTTGATCGTTGCCAATACCGACGCGACGGCAACCCGAGAGCAATTTGGCGTATTGCTCGGGATCCGAGAGTTCCGTAATTGCAAGCGCACCGATCGAGCGGAAATATTCCCGCCGGTTGAAGGCGAAATAAAGCAGCAGATTATACCCCGAGAGGCCCTCCCAACCCAACGCATCGACAAACTGGGTCGGATTATCTTCAATCTTGAGATAGTCGAGCAGGTCGCGGTAGAGACGCACATGCGTGCGGGCTGGGTTACCCTGCCCCATCTCATCCCAGAAATTATGCGCGACTTCCATCCGGACATCTTCGTCGATACCGACAAGAGACAGCACGATCAGGTCATAAAAACGCATATTCAGCGCGTAATCGGTCGTAAAATACTTGATGATCTGCGGTCGTGACGCGTCGGTCTTCATGAAATCGAATACCGCATGGTTATACCCGGAATGGCTCTTCCAGAGGGACTTGATGGCGTCGCCAATTGCTTCCGGCTCGACATCGGCCGGGATTGGGCTGGCCTGGCTCAATTCCCACTCCATCCACGAAACTTCGATCGCACGGCGAGCTCGCAACAGTTCGATACTGTACTGGTTATCAGTAAGGCCCGGGTGGGGTCGGGAGAGATGCAAACCATACAGGTCATGCAGCACGCGATGAACGGTCTTCCGTGCGGCAAGGTCGCTCTGTGCAAACGCCATATCACAGCACCGATGCGCGAGCGCCTCCAACTGACCCGAGGCTCCGCGAGAGGCAAGGAACGTATCCGCGTTGTCGTTGGAAAGTGCATCATTCACCAGACGGCGCAGTGCCTGCGGTGTATCGTCAGCGATGTTGATCTCCGGTCGCGCAAAAGCAGCGCCGCCAGCATGTGTCAGCATAAAGCAGTTCCTTGCAATGTGTGTACAATCTGGAAACAGCTCGCGACCTGTATGTTGCACAGTGACGAAACGGTCCGTTTTGAGTCAAGAAAAAAGACCGTACTGACGCGTATTCGTCATAATTGCAGAGGCAGAACCGAAGGCCTAGCCGCAGGTATAATGCTTTTGTGAAAGTACGATCCGCGCAGTATGTTGTTTTTAGGTAGTTTTACAGCCCCCCGTGGTCGGAGGCAGCATAAAGCCGCGGCACTTCGAATCGCACTGACTGTTCTGTTCCTGATCCAGTCAGCGGGAAATCTCACAAGAACGTGAATGTTTCGAGCGTAAAACGCCACGCCACGACCGACAGGGGCACGCCCCGACCCGCCACGATACTCCTTACCACATTGTTTTATTGCGGTTTTCTATTTTCCTGCGTGCCGATGAGAGGCACGATGGCACACATCTGAGCTTCAAGAAAAGGCAGGACGATGCGCGCAAAAGACGCTACAGTGTCAACGTCGCCCCGTGTCATTCTCGACCCTACCGGTCATGGAGACGGTAACGGTGAGGGTCTGCGGGCGCTGATACGAGCCCTCGCCCGGCAGGCGGCGCGGGATTACATTGAACATGAAAACGGACCGATCCGTACACGATCGGAGGACTAACAGGAGGTCTTCATGAAGGTCGCGCTCTACGCCCGCTATTCTTCTGACAACCAGCGCGATGCCTCCATTGAGGATCAACTGAGGCTGTGTCGGGAATATGCTGCCCGTCAGGACTGGAACGTCGTCGACAGCTACAGCGACAGAGCCGTCTCTGGTGCCTCCCTGCTTCGTCCTGGTATTCAGGAACTGATGCAGGACGCACAGCGCGGGAAGTTTTCGATCATTCTCGCCGAAGCCATGGACCGTCTTTCGCGCGATCAGGAAGATATCGCCGGGCTGTTTAAACGAATGAAGTTTGCCGGGGTGCGGATCATCACGCTTTCAGAAGGCGACGTCACCCAACTCCATGTCGGGCTCAAGGGCACCATGAATGCCCTCTTTCTGCAGGATCTGGCAGACAAAACGCGGCGCGGCATACGGGGACGCGTTGAAGCCGGTAAATCGGGCGGCGGTCTGTGCTATGGGTATGACGTCGTCCGAAAATTTGACGCTGCCGGCGAAGCTGTCCGCGGAGAGCGGTCGATCAACATCAGCGAAGCCGCGATCGTGCGGCGCATCTTTCGTGAATATGCAGACGGCAAGGCGCCTAGGGCCATTGCGCTCGATCTGAATGCGGAAGGGATTGTCGGACCATTGGGAGGTGCCTGGGGACCATCCACCATCCACGGCAACCGTGACCGCGGCACCGGCATCCTCAACAACGAGCTTTATATTGGCCGACTGATCTGGAACCGCCTTCGCTATCTGAAGGATCCGGAAACTGGCAAGCGCGTCTCGCGCCTGAATCCAGAAAGTGAATGGATTCTGCAGGAGGTTCCTGAACTTCGAATTGTCGAGCCTGACCTATGGGAAGCGACCAAGGCCCGTCAGGCAACGACAACGTGGTCGCAAAAGACACGTGGTGACGGCGTCCATCCTCTGAACAGTCTCAAGCGTCCTCGTCACCTCTTCACTGCGATGACACGCTGCGGCTGCTGTGGCGGTGGTTTTTCAATGATCTCGAAAAACCTGCTTGGCTGCTCGACTGCGCGCAACAAAGGCACTTGCGACAATCGCATGACCATCCGGCGGGACATGCTCGAGAAGTCTGTACTTAACGGGCTACGGACGCGCCTCATGGACCCCGCGCTGTTCAAGGAGTTCTGTGATGAGTTTACTCGGGAGGTTAACCGCGTGAGAATGGAGCGCGGCGCAGATCTCGCTGCGATGCGCACGGAACTACCCCGCGTTGATCGCGAACTGGACAAGGCGATCCAGGCCATTCTCGACGGCGTACCCGGCGTCAAGCTGAAGGACAAGATCGGACGGCTGGAGGCCCGCAAGGAAGAACTGACGGCTCTGCTCGCCGATGCACCCCAGCCACCTCCTTTGCTGCATCCAAACATGGCTGTGATCTACAGGGAACGCATCGAAGCCCTTTACGAAAACCTTCAGAAGGAGGATGCGAGCCTTGAGGCCATCGAGAGGCTGCGCGCTCTGGTCTCACGGATCAAGCTGATTCCGCTGGACGGCGAGCTTGCCATCTTCCTCGAAGGAGACCTCGCTGCAATTCTGAACTTCTCGTCCAACAAAAAAAGCGCCGCAGTCCATCCGGACCACGACGTTCTTCAGTCGTTCATTGAACAGGATACATTGGTTGCGGGGACCTGCAACCGAAGAAAACTGCGCTCTTCAAGTAATGAGCAGGCTACATTGGTTGCGGGGGCAGGATTTGAACCTGCGGCCTTCAGGTTATGAGCCTGACGAGCTACCGGGCTGCTCCACCCCGCGGTTGTAATTGTGTTGAAATTTGTAGGGGTAGTAAGTTTT
>NZ_VHOP01000103.1:0-353 GCF_008704325.1 Acetobacter sp. DmW_125128
ACGCTCAACAATTTGTCTGATGAGCGGACGGAATATCTGATCAACGATCGCCTCTCCTTTATGCGTTTCCTTGGTCTGGGACTTTCAGATCGGGTGCCGGATGCCAAAACGGTCTGGCTGTGTCAAAAGCGTCTGACCCAGGCGGGTGCGATCGATGGGCTGTTCAACCGCTTTGATGCCACCCTGCGCAACGCCGGGTATTTGCCGATGTCAGGCCAGATCCTGGATGCCACGCTGGTAGCGGCTCCGAAGCAGCGGAACACCAATGCAGAGAAAGCCGATCTTCGGGAAGGACGTATTCCTGAAGACTGGCAGGACAAACCCGCAAAGCTGTCGCACAAGGATCGTCATGC
>NZ_VHOP01000104.1:0-1023 GCF_008704325.1 Acetobacter sp. DmW_125128
CATCGCAAAAACCGTCAATCAAATCGCCAAAACCCAGAAATTACCGGCCAAGCACATCAATCAAGGGTTCTTCGATCCCTCCACCTTATTTTAACGAAAGCGATTGTTTGAGTATTTGCTTGTCATGCATTGTAAGCCAAAAACTTAAGCCTGCTCATGTAATTTTAGTAAATAATGGATCTTTTGATGATTCTATAAATATTGCAAAAAATTTTAAAAAGAAATACTCTCATATTTTCAATGTTGTATTGATTGACGAATTAGAGCCCGGAAAGATAAATGCTTTACGCGCAGGCTCGGCTTTCGTGAAAACAAAATATTTTGCGACATGGGATGCAGATACTTTTTACTCTCCATTTTATCTTGCCGTAGCCCATCGAGTATATGAACAAGTTGGACTATCTGTGGTTGCGGTTATGGCCACAAATGTCAAAGGACCACTTCTTTCACTTAAAAGTCTTTTCCGTATAGGCAAAATTCAAATTTTATCGCGTATTTTTAAATCAGAATGTCATGCAGGCGGATATGCAGAAACATTTCGTACGGATGCTTACAGAGCGATTGGTGGGTTTGATCCAAATATATGGCCTTATGTATTGGAAGACCACGAAATCGTACAAAGACTTCTTAAGGTTGGCGAGGTGCGTTATCCAGTAGGTATGTGGTGCGTGACTGCCAATCGTCGGGTTAACCGTGATCGTGTGACTTGGAGTGGAAAAGAGAAATTCATTTATCGATTTACGCCATATGCTTTAAAGGATTGGTTCTTTTATAAATTTTTAGCATCGCAGTTTAGTATGCGTGGTCTAAATGGAATACGGTTGCGTGAACAGACATGGAAAGTAAACTCTCAATCACGAAACGTTAAATGATATTCATTTATTGGTAGAGGATAGTTAAATATTTGATTCAGAAAACAGGAGACAATAAATTGAATGTGGAGGGATCGAAGAACCCTTGATTGATGTGCTTGGCCGGTAATTTCTGGGTTTTGGCGATTTGATTGACGGTTTTTGCGATGGC
>NZ_VHOP01000105.1:0-364 GCF_008704325.1 Acetobacter sp. DmW_125128
GGATATGCCGGGGCATAGGCTTGAGATGCGGCTTTTTGCGATGAACCTTGGAGACAAAGCCCTGCTTTTCCATGAAGTCTTCGTTGGCTTTTGAGCGATAGGCCGTGTCAGCCCAGACCGTTGAGGCCGTATTGGTTTTATCCAGCAGCCCCTCTCTCAATCGCGCGCCATCACTGGCGGCGGCATGCGTTGTTTTCCATTTCCGGATGAACCGGTATTTCCGATCGATGGAAACATGCGATTTATAGCCAAAGAACGGGATGGCGAGATCGCTGGAGGGCATGGTTCCATCATCCTGCCGCTTCGCCTTCGTGAACTTCAGTGTCCAGCGCGCATGACGATCCTTGTGCGACAGCTTTGCGGG
>NZ_VHOP01000106.1:0-1046 GCF_008704325.1 Acetobacter sp. DmW_125128
TAGAGCAGTTCCACTGAATCCTGAATCGAGAGGTGACACTGAAGGCGTCTTGTGATTCACCGTTTTTCCTGATGGAGAGGGTGATGGCACGAGCATTGAGTGATGATCTTCGGAAGCGGGTTCTGGAGGCTGGAGCTGCGGGAGCATCGGCCCGCTCGATTGCGGCGCGGTTTGGTGTTGGGATTTCGACGGCGATCCGCTGGTTGCGTCGGGAACGTGAGAGCGGCGAGCGGACGCCCCGTCGTCAGGGCAAACCGCGCGGATCACGGCTGGACGCGCATGAAGCGTTCATTGCCGGCATGATCGAAGCGCAAAAAGACATCACGCTTCACGAAATGATGGCGCGTCTGGAAAGCGAACGGGCCGTCGGGATCGGTCGCAGCATGCTCAGTCGCTGGTTGCAGCAACACGGATGGACATTCAAAAAAAGACCGCTCATGCACTGGAGCAGGAGCGTGAAGACGTCCTGAAGCGACGACAGGACTGGTTTGATCTCCAGCCTGACCTTGATCCGCAACGTCTGGTGTTCATTGACGAAACCAGCCTCTCCACGAAGATGGCCCGTCTGCGCGGGCGTGCCTTGCGCGGGGAACGTTGCCGCGCCGGTGTGCCGCACGGTCACTGGAAAACCACGACTTTCACCGGGGGGCTGCGTCTGACAGGCCTGACCGCGCCCTTCGTGCATGATGGTCCCATGAACGGCAGGATCTTTCAGGTTTATGTCGAACGGGTTCTCATCCCGACACTGAAGCCGGGCGATATCGTCGTGATGGACAATCTTCCGGCGCATAAGCTTCCGGCGGCACAGAAGGCCATTGAGCAGGCAGGGGCGGAACTGATGTTCCTTCCGCCATACAGCCCGGACTTCAATCCCATCGAAATGGCCTTCTCAAAACTCAAGGCCTTGCTGCGCGCCAAAGCTGAACGGACTGTCGGTGCTCTGTGGGATACCGTCGGCGCACTGCTTCCGGCTTTCACTCCCAGTCAATGCGCCAGTTTCTTTACAGCCTCTGGATATGAACCAGATTAAAGTGGAACCGCTCTAG
>NZ_VHOP01000011.1:0-112647 GCF_008704325.1 Acetobacter sp. DmW_125128
GGTTGGTTGAAAAACATTTTCTTTATCATCAAAAAATAACCCCATGCAGTACATTGCATAACTGTCTGCCAGTATGTCTTGTTCCTGAGCTATTTCTGGGGACATAAGTGTTAATTCTGGATATGCATCTTTCAGCACAGGAATAATCAAAGCAGAGAGAATGCAGGTTACATTTGCCTGATGGATATGCGCAAAGCGTGCTGCGTAGGGAAACCATGCAAGCGTATCGCCCAAAGTGCCGACAGGAAATTGAATGACAACTTTTTTGTTTTTCAAATTCAATTCATGTTGGAAAACAATGCGAGCTTCTTTTTGAGGTAAAATATCTTCAACAATAATACCAAAGCGAACGTAAAAGCGTTTGGCAGAGTGTACGGTAGCGCCCGTATTTTCATTCTGGAACAGAATATTCCCTGTATCCAGGTCACGTAATGTAATCCGCCATTTTCCTTCTGTACGTGCAGGCAGAACAATACGGGCACCCTGATTGAAATCAAACAGAATTCCATCAGGCCCATGTAAAATTGGGAAAGCAGAAGGGTTGATGTAAGGAGATTTGACCGAAGCCGAATGGTTTGATGAAGCTTCGGTGATACCATCTGCAGAAGACGTAGAAATTGTAGTTTTTGAATTTGAAAAAACTTCGGTCATGAAACAATCAGTCCAAATATTTAAGAAAAATTATGGAGCCTGAAATTTACGCCCTTCATGGTAACCATAGAAAACATAATGGAGGAAAGGCCCTAATGGAAAAGATGCAATATCTGGATTCAAGCGCAAATAAGTTTCTGTATCAAAATCAGGGTTAGGATTTCTTTTTTCGTGTGCACCAAAATCCATGAAATGAACAAGAGGATCAATCCCAGCTTCTGCAACATCGGGATTTACTAAAAGATACCATTCACCATCAAAATAGATGGGAAATGTCTTTTCCTGGGAAGGAACTATTTTTTTCATCCGGACTGTTGGGGTGCGAGGATTACGTGATTCCAGATTTGCTGTTTTACGAAGCATAGCTGTTCCATCAAGATCATAAAAAATCTCTCCCTTAATACTAACGATAAGGGAGAGATTTTTAATTTTTAAGCAGATTTTGTTTTTACACGTGTCGTTTGCTGATCATTCACAACATAAGGGCCAGCAGCACGGATGATCATGGAGAGTATCCCCATTTTCCCATGTGACAGATGATCCCCTAAAGGCAGTTCGGCATTGCCATTTGTCCATGCACAATCTGTCCAATCGGTCTCATGCCAACCTTCTGGCTTCTCGGCCTGAAGGTGAGAGGTGATGTTGAATTGCTGTTTAGCGCACATCAGATGCACCTCGGAGACTGCAACCCCCATATGGCGTCGATCATCCACAAACGGACCAATCACATCAGATGGACGACTGGCACGTGAGACAATACGCACAGACTGCGTATCAGGCGGCAGCATGAAACTATACTGATGCGCCGTCTTGCGCATCGAACGCACAGTAGCTCCTGTATCCGTTACGAGATGCAGATCTGGATCATCCGTGAATTCCATCGTTTCTACCGGCATCTGTGCGCCAACCACACTGTTTTCACGCCATTCCAGTGCTCGAAATAGTGGCTCCACAAAGGAACGATCAACACAGAGTGGCGCACCGGCATCATGTTCCCATGTCCGAGGCTTTCCACCCAGCATGATAACGGAACCTTCCTGACGGAAAGAAGAGCGGTTCCCGGTATCCAGATAGCTTTCGGTCAGCATGCCGTCTGCCCGGATAACGGAATGCTTCTCTGTTTCTACATGGTAATAATCGTAGGAGGTAATGGATTTGTCATAGAAGATGGACACGCCATTCACCAGCATACGTACGGGCACAAACCGATCTTTAAAAAACAAGCAGTGCTCGGCAGTAATCAGCATATCCTTATAAGGCACACCATCGGCAATAGCGTCTTTCAGAACACGTACAGGATATCCGGCTTCATCATCAGGACGTTCAGGGCGGACGGTTGTATGTGCCTTGCCTGCCCAGATAACAGAACGTGTTTCTGTTTTGCCATCCACATAGACTGTGATGTTATCTCCAAAACGGATGTTTTCTACAGGCACATCACCTTGTGGGGTCTGGATCATGCTACCCGCAAGAAAACAGGTTTCTATGGCAAGCGTGCCATCACTATTTTCAACGAGATCAAATTGTTGACCATCCACAATATCTGAAGTTTTGGGGTCAAGTGTAACACTCGCTGTTCCACCACTTCCTGTCACTGTCAGGGTATATGTGGCAGCATCGTAGCTATATTTGGCAGAGGAATCATATGTCAGGGTAGAAAAATCAATAAGCCCACCACTTTGCAGGCCGACATTTGTAGCTGAACCACCATTGCCAACAGTTAATGTTCCACCGCTACTAATGATACACTGGTCAATGGTTCCGTTAAGGTAACCACCTGAACTCGTGGCGGAATCATACGAATATCCTCTTTCTACCGAAACGTTGCCGCCATTTTCAATGGTAGCTGAAGCGATGCTACCACCTGTGTTGTCTACACTCCCGCCGTTGGAAACGGTAATGTTGGAAACCTGAGACTTGGCATCAATATCAACCTCTGTTGTGTTATTGACCTGAACACCTGTAACAGTAGCGCCAGATTCAACCTTCATACTGGCACTTGTGGTCAACGTCACATTGGAAAGTGTGCCTCCTCGTAGGTCAATACCCGCACTATTGGAGGCCGAGACAGTGTCAACTGCGCCGCCTGACTCTACGATAAGATCAGCACTTCTACTGCCATCCAATGAAATATGAGAAGCACTGCCACCATCAAGCGCAAAGATATTACCACCCGAGGTAACTGTGGCGCTATTGAGTGTTCCGCCACTTTGCACAACGATAGATCCAATACCACCCCCATTCTGGGTCAGAGTGGCATTTGTCAAAGAGCCTTCCACAACAACATGGTCAGCTGTGTTGTAAGATGCACCATTGACTGTTTGACCAGCGGAAATCGTTTGGGTAGCCGCAGGAAGCGGATAATTAGACATCGTAACCGTAGCTTTCTTTGCCGCTTTCATGAAGAGCGTAAAATCGTGAAAAGAAATCCGGCTTCATGAAATATTGAGAAGAGACAAATATCCGATGTGAAAACACATCGGATATTTGCAAAAACTCCCTTCATCAAAAGAATGGAGGGAAGTATTCGGGTTAGGCAGAACGTCTGTTTTCCAAAACAGCTTTCGTGTTCTGTTCCAGATAGGGGCCAGCAGCTCGGATATTCAGAGAAAGAATACCCATTCCGCTCTGTGTCAGTTCATCCAAGGGCAAAACAGCATCACCATTTGTCCATGCGCAATCCGTCCAGTCTGTTGCGTGCCAACCAACTGGTTTTTCAGATTGAAGATGCGCAGTAATGTGTGTTTGCTGCTTGGCTGTCACAAAATATACGTCAGCTACAGCAACGCCCATCATGCGGCGGTCATCCACAAATGGCCCGATCACATCCGCTGGTCGGCTGGCGCGAGAGACAATACGCACACAGGCTGTGTTAGCCGGCAGCATAAAGCTGTAACGCTCACCATCATGGCGAATGGGGCGAATGATGGCCCCGCTTTCCGTGACGAGATGTAGATCTGGGTCGTTTGTCAGGTTTGACTTTGCAAGAGGAACTGAGGTCGTCTGTGTCAGACAACTAGTCCGTGCTTCCAGCTTTTGAAAAAGCGGTTCAACAAAGGACCGTTCCACTCCTAAAGGTGCACCGGCGTTCTTTTCCCAGCTTTGAACCGCACCACGTAAGGTGACAACAGTACCTGTCTGACGGAAAGAAGAACGGTTGCCTGTATCCAGATAGCTTTCTGTCAGCATGCCATCAGCCTGAATGACGGAATGCTGCTCGGTTTCCACATGATAGTAATCGTAGGAGGTAATGGATTTGTCATAGAAAATAGACACGCCATTCACCAGCATACGTACGGGCACAAACCGATTTTCAAAAAACAAGCAATGTTCCGCAGTAATCAGCATGTCTTTGTAAGGCACACCATCGGCAATGGCATCCTTCAGAACACGTACAGGATATCCGGCTTCATCATCTGGTAAGCCGGGCCGAACAACAGCATGTGATTTACCAACCCAGACAACGGGCCGGGTCACTTCCTTGTTGTTCTTCCAGTCGAAAGCAACAACTTCATCACCAATCTGAATATCTTCTACAGCTAAATCACCTTCACTCATACGGATCATGCTGCCAGACAGAAAACAGACTTCGTAGTAAAGACCACCATTACCATCAGAAATAATTTTGTTTCCGATTTTGTCGGCATCAGGAATATTCAGATGAAAATCAACACTATTTCCATTTTCATCTATACCAATAAAATCAATACCAGAAGATGTGGTGTTGATGTTCGTGACGCTCTTCAGATCAACGAGATCAATTTTACCGCCATTTTCCAAACCGCTAATCACGTTGGTGGGCATGGTGTTCCCACTGATAGTCAGCAGAGAACTACTGCCTGCCAGAAGTATATCACCACTACCGGCAGCACCGTTCAGGATCAGCTGACCACCATTGCTTACCGTAGTCGTGCCAACCAGTGTACTGGCACTATCAACATCAACAATACCGCCGCTCTCAACCGTAGATGCACTGAGCACACCACCACTGATAATATTGGCTGAACCGCTACCCAAGATGGTGGCACTGATAACAATGCCACCCATGTCTTTCATGACACCGCCCGACACAGTTACAACAGTGGCTGTCCCAGCGATTTTACCAGTAGAGTCTGTTTGAACATTGAACTGCCCTGCGCCAACCGTGCTGCTGGTAACAGAGCCCCCCAGCACATTCAACTGAGCCTGGTTACCGTCAACAGAATTGCCTGTACCTGAGGCACCGGCCTGAATGTTGATATAACCTGCAGATGCCGTAGAACTATCTACAGAAGCTCCACTAAGAACATTCAGACTACCGCCTTGTGTTGTAATGCCAGAAGCATAACCGCCAGCTTCAACATTGGCATAATCCTGTGTCTGATTGGCTGTATCTGTATTGCTGAGCGTACCTGAGCCTGAAATGGTGCTATTTTCAAATACACCTTTGTCGCCCACAAAAATGGTGCCGCCATTTATAGTCGCATTGTCCACCGTGCCACTGGAAAGATAAATACGTCCTACAGCCGTCCCACTGCTGCCATCCTGTACACCGCTAGCTGTTCCGCCCTTGTTAACCCACAACTCACCGCCTGATAGGGTGCTGTCCGTCAGCGTGCCACCCACAGCATTTAGCTGGCCGCCCTCAAAAACAGTATTACCTGTTCCGGAACCGCCAGTAGATACGTTAATATAACCGGACGACGCATGGGAACTTTCTACAAATCCACCACTACCGATGTTCAGACTACCACCCATTGTGGTAATTCCGGAGGCCGTGCCACCGCTTAGGACATTAACGTAGTCCTGCGTCTGGTTGGCTGTACCTGTATTTGTGTAGTTGCCGCTTCCAAAAATATTGGAATCGCCAATCAGGCCACCGCTCCCAATTTCAACGGCACCACCATCAATACTGCCGTTTACCAGCTTTCCACCATTACTGGCATAGGCCAGAGCATAGTTGCTGATGGTATAATCTTTAACAATTGCAGTGCCACCATCACCATGCGCGCTGATGGTGGCGACTGAAGCCACGCCGTTCCATCCTTGTGAACCAAGAGCAGTTACATAATCTACAGTGCCCCCGTTTCCAACATTCAGTGTACCACCACCATTTACTATGACATCATCTAATGATGCTTGAGCATATGGGTTACCACTAAAAACGTATGTCGTCTGGTTTACTTGTGTCGTCATAAAATCAGACCTCTCTTAATTCTTGAATTACGCAAAAAAAAGAACGTGTATTTTTTTTGTCTTGAATGTTTTTGTTGCATTAACAATACTTGAGGTGTAGGCGTTTCTGTGACTATTTTACATGGCAAGAGTAGGAATTCTGCTCTTGCGTAATTCAAGAGTTTTACAAGAAACCTTTGAGTATTTTTATGTGTTTAAGATTGAATGAAATCAGAGACTACACGCCGTAAAGTGGGATATGCCCGTGTCAGCACAATCGGGCAGACTCTCGAACTTCAATTAAAAACACTCAAGGAGTTTGGATGTCGCGGTATTTATCGCGAGAAGGCAAGTGGAGCCGATGCCGATCGTTCCGAATTAAGAAAACTTCTCAAAAATCTCAAACCAGGCCAGACCGTAGTCGTCACCCGTCTGGATCGTCTGGCACGTAGTACATTCGACTTGTTCTCAATTGTTAAAACTATTTCCGAACGCAAGGCTCTTTTTTACTCTCTGGCTGAACCCTGGACTGATACCAGCACAAGTACAGGTCGGCTTATGCTTGCAGTCCTTGGTGGCTTGGCCGATGTGGAACGTGACCTGATCCGGACACGCACCTCAGAAGGACGTGCACGCGCTCAGGCGTTAGGTAAGCGTATGGGACGCCCCACCAAAATTACCGATGCACAAAGACGCGCCATCATTGATCGCAGGCAAAGAGGAGAACCTCTAAAATCTATTGCCCTCGCCTTTGCGATAAGCGAGAGCACAGCATCACGGATAGCGCGTAGTAAAGACAGTCATCGCCATTATGGTAGAAGGGGTGGAAAGACCCCGATAACGTAGAACTATGGACTGTCATGGGATATATAAAATGGCGGAGAGAGAGGGATTCGAACCCTCGGTACAATTGCTTGCACAACGGTTTTCGAGACCGCCCCGTTCGACCGCTCCGGCATCTCTCCTATATCGCGAGCTTATAGACACGCTTTTCTAGCCCATGCAAGTACGTGAACTCCATATTTCTATTGACGCGCCTTACCCTCACCGCTTAAAAAGCCGCCCTAATCCACACAGATGGAACCATGCTGCGCGTATTGTGCAGCCAAAGAAGAAAAAGCGACCAGAATTTTCGCCTGTATCTAACAAGGTACCGCGAGAATCCAGAGATCGGAAGAGACAGTTTATGTACGCAGTTATCCGCACCGGCGGCAAGCAGTACCGGGTTGAGCCCAACATGGTGCTGAAGGTTGAAAAGCTGGAAGTTGAAGCCGGCGCAACCGTTACATTTGATGAAGTTCTGGCCGTTGGTGGCGAAAGCGGCAGCCAGATTGGTGCCCCCACCGTGGCCGGCGCAAAGGTAACGGCAACCGTTATCGCTCAAGACCGCCTCAAGAAGGTCATCATCTTCAAGAAGCGCCGTCGGCAGAACAGCCGCCGTAAAAATGGTCATCGCCAGCCGGTTACCGTTCTGCGCATTCAGGAAATCAACGCAGCTTAATCCCGCACAGGGTATTAAGCTGGTTAAGACCACGGAGGACTTAGGTCATGGCACAAAAAAAAGCTGGCGGTTCATCCCGTAACGGGCGCGATAGCGCCGGACGCCGCCTTGGCGTCAAGAAATTTGGTGGCGAGCAGGTTATTGCTGGCAACATCATCGTGCGCCAGCGTGGTACGAAGGTGAAAGCTGGCGTAAACGTTGGTGTTGGCAAAGACCACACCCTGTTTGCACTGATTAACGGCAATGTTCGCTTCGAACGCCGTGCAGAAGGCCGCGTACATGTTTCTGTGGACGCGCTGCCTGCCGCTGCTGAATAAGTAGTTCGGTTTTTCCACCGCACGTTTTCCCGTGTGGCCGGAGCAGAAACAGGGGCCGGTCCTCAGGATCGGCCCTTTTTCGCGTTCTGGACTTGAGTAAGGTATGTCATGAAGTTTCTGGATCAGGCAAAAATCTACGTCCGCTCAGGAGATGGCGGAGATGGCGTGACAGCCTTCCGGCGGGAAAAATATATTGAATTCGGCGGCCCCGATGGTGGGAATGGCGGGCGTGGCGGCGATGTTATTTTTGAAGCCGTACCTAACCTGAACACCCTTATCGATTTTCGCTACACGCAGCATTTCCGTGCACGCAAAGGCGGCAATGGTGCCGGGTCTGACCGCACAGGGGCTGCGGCCTCTCCTGTTATCATCAAGGTGCCGATTGGCACTCAGATTATGGATGATGACCGCGTCACCTTGCTGGCGGATCTCAACGAAGCCGGTAAACGCATTACCCTTTGCCGCGGGGGGGATGGCGGCTACGGTAATGCGCATTTCAAGAGCAGCACCAACCGCGCCCCTCGTCGGTCTGATAAAGGCTGGCCGGGTGAAGAGCGCTGGGTTTGGCTGCGCCTGAAGCTGATTGCAGATGTGGGCCTTGTTGGCTTGCCCAATGCTGGCAAATCTACATTTCTTTCTGTTGTTTCTGCTGCAAAGCCCAAAATTGCAGATTATCCTTTTACAACCCTGCACCCCCAGCTTGGCGTTGTGCGCCTTTCCATGACGGAAGAGTTTGTTGTAGCGGATATTCCCGGCCTTATTGAAGGCGCGCATGAAGGCACTGGGCTTGGAGACCGTTTTCTGGGCCATGTTGAACGCTGCGCCGTGCTGCTGCACCTTATAGATGGTGCCGCTGGTAGCGTTGTAGATGCATGGCGCACCATACGGCATGAACTTGCCGCTTATGATGGCGGGCTAGCAGAAAAGCCGGAAATTATCGCACTCAATAAAATGGATGCCATGACCCCGCGGGAAGCTTCTTCTCGGCGTTCTGCGCTGGAAAAAGCCAGTGGCGCACCGGTCGTGTTAATTTCTGCTGCAACCCATCAGGGCGTGCCAGAACTTTTGCGCATGCTCCAGAATCAGGTGACCGAAACCCGCAAGAACGCGGATAAAAACCCCGCCTGAACACTTAGCTACAAGCAGGCCCCTCTAGCCCCTTTCCTTTTACGGAACTGATCCATGACCGGATACACCAGCCCCTCCCTTACCAATGCCAAACGGCTTGTTGTTAAAATAGGTAGCGCGCTGGTGGTGGATCCAGAAAAACAGGCCCCGCGTCAGGAATGGTTAGCCAGTGTGGCTGCCGATATTGCATACCTGCGCAAACAGGGTACGGCTGTTACCGTTGTATCCTCTGGTGCTATTGCGCTTGCCCGGCACACATTGGGGCTAGCTGGCGGCACACTCCGCTTGGCAGAAAAGCAGGCGGCGGCGGCTGTGGGGCAGATTAGCCTCGCACAAGCATGGAGCAATGCCCTTTCAGCCCACGGCCTTGTTGCCGCCCAGCTTTTGCTAACCCCGGAAGACACGGAAGACCGCAAGCGCTACTTGAATGCCCGCGCAACGCTGAACACTCTGCTGGAAATGGGATGTGTTCCCGTCATTAACGAGAACGATACCGTTGCCACTGCCGAAATCCGTTTTGGCGATAATGACAGACTGGCAGCCCGCGTTGCACAAATGACGGACTCGGATCAGCTTGTGCTCCTTTCTGATATTGATGGCCTATACACAGCAGACCCGCGCACAAACCCCGATGCACAGCATTTGCCCGTGATTGAAACTCTTACCCCAGAAATTGAGGCCATGGGGGGTGAACCTCCTCCGGGTTATTCTTCCGGAGGTATGCGCACCAAACTATTGGCAGCGGGTATTGCAACGCGCTCAGGCTGCGCCATGGCTATTGCTTTAGGGAAAACATCCCACCCGCTCCGCTCTTTACTGGAAGGTGGGCGCTGCTCATGGTTTTTGCCGCAGGATTGCCCCCATACAGCCCGCAAGCAATGGATTGCAGGCAGCCTAACACCCGCAGGTGAGATTATGGTGGATGATGGTGCCGTAACCGCTCTGCAACAAGGTAAATCCCTTTTACCAGCAGGCGTGCTTGGCGTAAAAGGCGATTTCTCTCAGGGTGATCTGGTAGAAATTATCAATACTGATGGCATCGTGCTGGCACATGGGCTTGCTGCCTACGATGCAGATGACGCCCGGCGCATTGCAGGCCATCGTTCTACCGAACTTACAGATATTCTGGGATGGCATGGACGAGACGAGATCATCCATCGTGATGACCTCGTCATGATCTAAAACTTAATCGTTTGCCGGATTTTTTCTGGGCCAGTTCAGCACAGGTTCTGCACGGCCAGTATGCTCGTCAATACGCGGCATCTGAACAGATGGGTTGGGCTGCGGAGCCTCATGTGAAAAATCAGGCCGGTACGGTGGCTGATTAGCATCTGGCGCACGCTGCCGACGCAAGATTTCTGCACCAGTTTCCGCTGGTGGAGATTCTGGCTCGTGCCACGGCATGCGGCGCACCACCGGCTTTGCTGGGTCTGGCGCAAGATGCGGTGTTGGTGGGGCTTCTTCTCGCGCTTCATACGCATCAGAAACCTTAGGTGTCCGCAGTTCGGGAAAAACTGGCACTGCACGAGGTGCCGCAGAAGGTTTTTTCACCTCCGGCGGACGCACCTCTTCCACCACCACGCCGGGTGATGTTCTGCCGTCCCGCTCTGCCACAACAGACAAAGCTGGCTCCTGATACGCAGGAGCACCCCGCACGGCCTGCGCACGCAATTCGGCCTGAATTTCTTCCAACTGGAGAGAAATCTCACCCAACCGCCCTTTTACCCCAAACACGGCAAAAGGCATCATCATGAAAGCAAGCCCGAACAACACGCCAAAAGCCAGAACCAGAAGCTGGCCCCAAACAGGCATCCAATCAGGAAAAGACAGAGACATCATGGGAAATAGACCCGACTAGCCTTTTACATACCCAATGCGCGACGGTAGATATCCAGCAGTGTTTCCTGCTCTTCTACTTCAGCAGGTTCCTGCTTACGCAGGCGGATGATCTGGCGAATAACCTTTACATCAAACCCGGCAGACTTTGCTTCTGTAAAGATATCCTTGATATCTCCAGCCAGAGCTTTGCGCTCTTCTTCCAAGCGTTCAACGCGCTCAATAATGCTTCTCAGCCGATCTGCGGCAATACCGCCAACAGCTGCATCTTCATCCCCGGAAATGCGTTCGCCATCCATGCTTCGGCCTCCTAAATTTATATACAAACACCCAACACTGCGCAGGCAGAACCTGCTAACATTGCCAGATAGTGAAGCGCGGGCTTATCGCGCCACGTGTATGTGGTCAATGATGCAGCACATCAGAACCTCTTGCAAACACACGGGCGGCCTTCCATAAGCACAGCACCTTGTTCTTGTTCTGGGCATTTTGCCCGCAAACCACGACTTTTTTACGGCGGGCACCCCCCTCCGGCTGACCAGCGAGAACCCTGCATCATGGCTCTTGTGAACCGCACGGAACCTTTTGACTTTGTTATCTTTGGCGCGACAGGTGATCTGACACGCCGAAAACTGCTGCCTGCATTTTTGCGCCGCTTCCATGCCCGCGAATTTGATGAGGAAGCACGGATTATCTGCACGGCGAGGTCTGAACTCACCACTGAGCAGTTCCGTAATTTGTGCAGCGCCACTTTGCACGAATTTGCCCCCGATATTGCCAAAGACACAGAAACGCTGAACCAGTTTCTGGGGCTTTTGACCTATGTGTACCTTGATGCCACGCAGGATGCCTCTCACTGGCCGGAACTCAGCGCCACGCTCCCTAACCCAGAACGCACGCGGGTTTTCTATTTTGCCACGGCACCGGCGCTGTATTCCGCCATTTGCGCTGGGCTTTCCCACCATAACCTGATCACTCAGCACACACGGGTTGTGCTGGAAAAACCCATTGGCACAGACCTACAATCTGCCAATGAGATCAATGAAGGTGTGGGCCGCTACTTTTCTGAAGATGCCATTTATCGGATTGACCATTATCTGGGTAAAGAAGGCGTGCAGAATATTCTGGCCCTACGCTTTGCCAACCCCGCTCTGGAACAGTTATGGTCTTCCCAGGCGATCGCCCATGTGCAGATTACCGCAGCAGAAACAGTGGGCGTGGGAGACCGCGGCTCCTACTACGATAAATCCGGCGCATTACGAGATATGGTGCAGAACCACCTTTTGCAGGTTCTGTGCATGGTTGCCATGGATGCCCCAGCCTCTCTGCGCGCAGATGATCTGCGGAATGAAAAGCTGAAAGTGCTTAACGCCCTGCGCCCCATGACACCGGATATGGTGCGTAAAAATGTTATCCGTGGGCAATACACAGCGGGCCGCGTAAAAGGAGAAGATGTTCCGGGCTACGTGGATGATCTGAAAACGGGCCGCCCTAGTGATACCGAAACATTTGTAGCCATTCGCACCAAAATTCGTACGGCCCGCTGGGGTGATACGCCTTTTTACCTGCGCACAGGCAAACGGTTGGCTACAAAAACCACAGAAATTGTAATCCAGTTCCGCCCGCAGGTTTGGCCTATTTTTACCAACATGCCCTCTCCCGGCCGGTTGGTTATCCGCATTGCCCCGCATGAAGAACTCTCACTTGTTCTGGCAGCGCGAGACCCCGGAGCAGGTGGGTTTAGAGTGCGCAACGCCACACTGCATATGTCTTACGAAAACGAATTTTCTGTGCAGTATCAGGATTCCTACGAGCGCTTACTGCTAGACGCTGTAAGAGGAGACCCTGCCCTTTTTATCCGGCGCGATGAAGTTGAGGCCTCGTGGAAATGGGTAGAGCCTATTCTGGACTCCTGGCGCTACGCTCTTACGCCGCTGGAACCCTACCCCGCCGGAAGCTGGGGCCCTCCAACCACGCGTGCACTTCTAGCGCGTGATGGTGCCCTTTGGCACGAAGATATGCTGACATGAACACACCCTCCCCCAAAAAAATGACTGGCCGCGGGCCATTTGCAAAACGCACTCTGCGCCAACATATCCTGCGTCGGCTGGCAATCGTTCTGCCGCTTTCTTTAATGATGATTCTGTTGGCCAAAACCGGCACGCTGGATCGACTGGTGGATTCCTACACCTTCAAACCCGCAAGCTGGTTTGATGATACAGCCTTGGTGCAGCACCTGCGCCTGAAGGTCACCCATAATGGCATGACGCATGATCGGCCGGATTGTCTGCTGTTTGTGGTGAACGGAAATGATGCGCCCACGGCATCACGTATTGATGTTATGGAAAAGCATTCCGGCACTTGCCCCGGCCCGAAAGATGATTTGCCTAAACTGTTTACGTTGCGTGTAGATAGGCTGAACCGCATTGTTTATTCGGATCAGGGGTCACCGGGGGTTTTTCACCCCATTCCATAACGCACTAAGGTTAATTTTATGCGGCAAAGGCTTTCTTCAGCGCCTTACCCCCCAAGCGTAAGGCCGCCTTGCCATGCGGCATAAAGGCGTAAAAGTTCAGAAACGCATGCAGGGCACCGGGGTAACAGTGATATATCACTTTAACTCCCGCCCGCTCCAAAGCCTGCGCATAGGCCGTGCCCTCATCACGCATTGGATCACATTCGGCTGTAATAATAACGGCTGGCGGTAAGCCTTGTAAATCTGGGTTTAAGCCCGGCGCAAAACGTGGATGCAGCCAGTCTTCTTCCTTTTGAATATACTGATCTCCATACCACTGCATGGACCTGCGGGAGAGAAAATATCCTTTCTCGTAAGTGCGGTGAGATGGAAAAAGCTTCTCTCCGTATAAGGATGGATAATACAACAACTGTATAACAGGTTTGGGCCCCAGCCCCGCGCGCCCATCCTGTGCCAAAACAGCAGCCAGATTTCCACCAGCACTATCCCCCGCAACGGCAACTTTACCCCCCCAATACCGGGCAGAAGCACCAGCAAGCCACTGCAAAGCAGCCTGACTGTCATCAATAGCAGCGGGAAAAGGATGCTCTGGCGCCAAGCGATAATCGGGCAAGAGCACAGCCGCCCCAGAAGCCCGCGCCAAGCGGCAGCAAATACCGTAATGGGAATTCAACCCACAGTGCACAAACCCCCCGCCATGCAGGTACAGCAACGCGCCCCTTACCCGCCCATAGGGAATAAAAAGGCGCGCCCGCATAGGCCCCGCAGCACCGGGGATAGATAATGTCACGACCCTTCGCATCGGCACAGATGAAAGACTTACCGGGAAGGAAGGCGTATCCATAGCCTTGCGCAACCGCACAAGAAACGCAGCCATTTCCTGTGCTACATTATGGGGCCTGTCTGCTTCAGGCGCATCTTTGCCCGCATACTTCCGTTTAAGCTGCTCCTGCCATGTGATACAGCGCAGCAAAAGCCGAGATGGAAGATTGGGCCGTGCGGGCACAGAGTTTTGAGGCACATCAGAAAAATCAGACATAGCTACCTGATTACCGGCAATTTTCTGCATCGTCATGCCTTCATAACATCAGTTGCGGCTTGACCTGAACGCAAGCCCGACGCAGGGTGCGCTCCGTCAGGTGGTTGGGCGGTCGCTGTCCTGCTCTTTAACGGGTAGGAGAGAGGAAAGTCCGGGCTCCACGGAAGAACGGTGCCGGCTAACGGCCGGCGAGGGTAACCTTAGGGAAAGTGCCACAGAAAACAGACCGCCTTCCGGGTCTGACTTTGTAAAATCCTTATGGGATTTTATGGGACAGGCTGAAGGTAAGGGTGAAACGGTGCGGTAAGAGCGCACCGCTCCGCTGGTAACAGAGGAGGCACGGTAAACCCCACCGGGAGCAAAACCGAATAGGAACAGCAGAAACCCTTGTGGTTTCGGGGGTTCTTCCGCCCTGCTGTTCGGGTTGGTTGCGAGAGGCATGTTGCAAAACACGCCCTAGACGAATGACCGTCCAGCCTCTTTACAGAGGTGGACAGAACCCGGCTTACAGACCACCTGACACTCTCTTTATCTGCATTCATCCCGGTTTTTTCATCAAAAAAAGAACATAAAAAGAACAGAAAACGGCAATCTTTTGTTTGCCGCCACAAAATCAATACATTCGCGTCAGAAATCTTTTCTGCATGAATACTTAAATAATGGCGGTTTTCTGCTGTTTTTTCTGTCATTTTAATTTGCGTCCCATAACATCCCATGCTATCCCATACCAAACCACAAGTGTGGTGAAGGCGGTTCTGTTCCCCGCTGAATTGCGAACGGAAAGGCTGATTCTGCAAAGGCTTCTGACGTACGTGGGCGTATTTCTCGGCACGCATGAAAATCGATTCGACGCCAAGGGGCGTATTTCGATTCCTGCCGGGTTCCGTTCAGTACTCAAAACGCAGCAGACGGAAGGTGACGCGCTGATGATTCTCCGCCCCTCCCATACCCTGCCCTGTGTTGAGGCATGGCCTGCCGTGGCTTTTGCACGCCTGACTGAACCGCTTGATCGGCTGGACATGTTTTCTGATGAGCATGATGATCTGGCGGCTGCCCTATATGCTGATGCTTACCCCATAGACCCCGATCGTGAAGGCCGCATTATTTTACCCGAATTTTTACGTGATCATGCCGGGCTGGCAGATAGCCCCACGGCTGCCTTTATGGGCGTTGGTCGTATCTTTCAGATATGGGAACCTCAGGCCGCGCAGCAGCGCCGGGTAGAAGCACGCCAGCGTTCACGCCGCGTTAGCATTCCGGCTACAGGTGGGGCAGATTCAAAAGGGCGCAATGCATGAACGCTCTTTCTGCCTTTACACCCCCTGAAACGGCTCAGGGCCATATTCCCGTTATGTTGCCAGAAGTTCTGGAATATCTTCATCCCGCAGATGGTGAGCGTATTCTGGATTGCACGTTTGGTGGAGGCGGCTACAGCTCTGCCATTCTAAAAAGCGCAGATTGCAATGTCTGGGGTATTGACCGTGACCCGGACGCAATTGCGCGCGGGCAGGCACTCAGCCGTCATTTCCCTGCCGCCGATGGCACATCTCGCCTCCATATGTTGCAAGGCAGCTTTGGCAACATGCAGGCGCTTGCCAGTGCCGCAGGCATTTCCACGTTCGATGGCATTGTGCTGGACTTGGGCGTCTCCTCCTTCCAGTTGGATGAAGCTGACCGCGGCTTTTCCTTCCGTATGGAAGGCCCGCTGGATATGCGCATGGAAAAGTCCGGGCCATCAGCCGCAGATATCGTCAACAAGGCACCGGAAGCAGAACTGGCAGATATTTTCCATTTTTATGGAGAAGAGCGCCACGCACGCCGTCTTGCCCGCGCTGTTGTAAACGCACGTTCGGAAATGCCTTTTGAAACCACGACACAACTGGCCAATCTTGTACGCTCTGTTATTCCCAAAGATCGTTCCGGCATAGATTCCGCTACGCGCGCCTTTCAGGGCCTGCGCATTGCCGTGAATGATGAGCTGGGCGAAATTGAGCGCGGGCTTGAACAGGCGCTGGATATGCTGGCACCTGGTGGACGACTGGTTGTTGTTTCCTTCCATTCACTGGAAGACCGTATCGCCAAACGCATGGTGCAGCATGCCACGGGCAAGGATAAAAGCTTTTCACGCTATGATCCTCGCGCCGCAGGCACCCCAGCGCCAGAAGCCGATTTTGTGGCCCTTACACACAAAGCGCGGCGGCCCACCGATACCGAATGTAGCTATAATCCGCGCGCCAGAAGTGCACGGCTGCGCGCTGTCATGAAACGTGCTTCAACCCCTGCTTCCGTAAAAAAGGGCTAAGTCCATGATCCCCCGTCCATTTACATGCTGCTGTGCGGTTCTGGCGATTGCATCTGGCTTTTTCCTTTACACAAAGAAGCACCAGACCACCCTTCTCGATCAGCAAATTTCGCAGATCGTGAAGGAAACGGAGCACGTTCGCACACAAACATCCATCCTGCGCACGGAATGGGCTTTGGAAAACCAGCCTGAACGCTTGGCCCAGCTTGTGGCGCGGCATGAGGCTGGGTTGCAGACCATGAACCCTACGCAGTTTGTGCGTATGGCTGATTTGGAAAGCCACCTGCCTGCGGTTGTAAAAGATGCCCAGCCGCCTGCACCAGCATTGGTTGCAGACAAATCAACCAATGTTGCCCCCCCGCCAGTTATTGCGCCCACAGTGCACGCACCGGCTGTTGTGGCTGATGCACGCCCTGCGCACGTAACACCACCGGCAGTTCTCCATCAGGCGCGCCCCGTGGCCGCACCAACTATTGTTGCTGACGTACCGCATGTTGCAGCGGAACCTGCCCCTCGTCCACGCGCAACATCTGTAGCTGATGCCGCACCTGTTCTGCATGTACCTACCTTACATCATGATCACCCTCATACTGCGCCTGAACCCGTAGCTGCACCAGTGCGTGTTGCACAGACAACCGAGCCCGCCGTACCTTCGCACCCTGTGCACCATATGGCTGTAGAAACACCGCGCCCGCAGGCTGTTGCCTCCACCAACGTGGATGACGATGCACCTGTAGCCCCGGTTCGCCACAGCCTTACCCATGCGGCATCCCCTGCCATTCGGCACGTTGCACAAGCTTCGGATGATGATACGGCGCCAATCCGCCATCCTCTGCCAGTTGCAGCGGCTAGCTGGCATGCTACACGCCCGCATCGCGCATCTTCGGCGCCTTCCAGCTATATGGAAGCGCGCGCGACTTCCGGCTATAGCAGCGGTTCTTTGCTCAGCCGCGGTGGTGATGCGCTGCCGGCTCCGGTTCCGGTTGCCAACTGATTTTTGTGGTTAAAGGCCTTTCTGACCTGACATGTCTGTCTCCCCCAATGACCCCGACCCAACGCGTACAGTAGGTGTTACGGGGGACGATTTGCGCGCCCGCGCACATCGGGACCAAATGCATGTAAGGCTTTTGGGTGTTGCTGGCGGTTTTTGCCTAATTTTTGCCGTTGTCGCCATTAAGCTTACTATTGCAACCGTCGTTCACCCCATGGCGCCAGAAAAGCGGCAGATTGCGCCACAGGTTCCTGAAATTCCTAAAATTGACCCCAAGGGCAGCCTTGCTGGTGATTTCTCTCTGCCACAAGTGCACCGTGCTTCCATTGTGGATCGCAACGGCCAAACCTTGGCGCTTTCTCTGCCTGTTGCGCAGGTTTATGCAAACCCGCAAGAGCTGATCGACCCCAAGGATGTTGCGCACAAGCTAAAGTCTATCCTGAAGGATATAGATGAGCAGGAAACCGCTGATCGCCTTTCCCGCCCCAAGCAGTTTGTTTACATCGCACGTAATATTTCGCCCCAACAGGAACTGGCCATCAATAACCTTGGCATTCCGGGCATCTATTTCGAACCGGGTGAAAGGCGGCATTACCCGCTAGGCCGCATGGCCGCCCAGATTATGGGCACTGTTGATATTGACGATCACGGCGTGGCTGGGATTGAAAAATACTTTGATAAGCGCCTGCTTTCTGATCATCGCCCGCTCCATCTCTCACTGGATATTCGTGTTCAGTCTGCTGTGCGTGAAGAAGTGGCAAATGCCATGCAGACATTCCAAGCCATTGGGGCATGTGGCATTGTGATGGATGTACGCACCGGTGAAATTATCGCCATGGTCAGCCTGCCTGACTTTGATGCCAATAATTTTGCCCATGCCACTAATGATGAGCGCTTTAACCGTGCGGTTACTGGTTTGTACGAACCGGGGTCTACCTTTAAGCTGCAAACTACGGCTATGGGGCTGGAAACAGGCACTATCCATATTTGGGATCGGTTTTCATCCGTACCGTTGCATATCGGGCGCTTTACTATCCGCGATATGAAGAGTGACCATTTCTCTCCGTGGCTGACATTGCCCGAGGTGATGGCTTATTCCTCCAACCCGGCAGCCGCACATATTGCGTTGGATGTTGGGGGCAAAAAACAGTCCGAATGGCTGCGTTCCATGGGGTTTTTCTCCCCCGTTCCGGTGGAACTGCCAGAAGCTGCACGCCCATTGGTGCCACATCAATGGGGTATTGCCACGGTTATGACAGTTGGGTTCGGGCATGGTGTGGCAGAACCCCCATTGGCTATTGTGCGTGGCACAGCAGCTACGGTTAATGGCGGTATTCTGGTAACGCCTACTTTGCTGGATAAGGAAGACCCAGCCAATGCCACAGCCAGCGCGCCCGGCATAAGCCCGCAATTTGCCAGCGGCATTCAAAATGCAGCGCTTGAGCAAAGCGTGGAAGATGATACTCAAAGCAGCGGAGCAGATGCCCCAGTTACGCCCGCAGGCCCGCGTATTCTTTCCGAAAAAGTATCCAGCCTTCTGCGTCGTCTTTTACGGTTGGATGTTACCCACGGCACAGGGCGCACTGCGGAATCTCCGGGGTATTTTGTGGGCGGTAAAACCGGCACGGCAGAAAAAATTGGCCCACATGGTGGCTACCTGAAGCACGTCAATATCTCGGCTTTTACAGGCATTTTCCCCATGAACTCACCGCATTATGCTGTGTATGTTATGCTGGATAGCCCCAAACCCACCCCCCAAACCCACGGCTGGACCACTGCAGGCTGGAACGCGGCACCTACTGTTTCCAAAATTGTTTCACGCATTGGCCCCATGCTCCAGATTTTTCCAGATACAGAGCATGCTGAGCAAATTGATGCGCAAATGGCTCTGCCCCTGCACCCTGCAGTGCCGCGTGGCGTAAGGCCACTTGGCCCTGGGAACGATCCGGGAGACCCGCGTAAAGCGGAAGCCGAACACAAGGCAGAAAAAGAAGCCCTTAAACGTGCTATGGCTGAACGCAAAAAAGCGGCTGCGGAGGTTATGGACGAATGAGCCTTCCTCTTTCCACCCTTCTTGCTGCTGTAGGGCTTCCGGCTCTGCCCGGAAATCCTGAAATTTCTTCCATTACAGCGGACAGTCGGCAGGTAAAACCGGGCACGCTTTTTGCCGCGTTGCCGGGTGTAAAAACCGATGGCCGGGCCTTTATCGCAACTGCCGTGCAAAATGGTGCAGCAGCAGTTTTGGCACCCGCAGATACACAATGGCCGACTGATGTACCCGCCTGCCCGCTGGTTCTGGCATCTAACCCACGCCACGCACTGGCGCTTATGGCGGCTGTTCTGGCGGGGCCGCAGCCACAGCATCTGGTAGCTATTACTGGCACAAATGGCAAAACCAGCACTGCGGATTTTATGCGCCAGATCTGGGCGTTGCTGGGCTTTAAGGCCGCTGCCATTGGCACTCTTGGCCTTACCGGGGCGGAAGATACGTCCATTTCATTTCCAGCACTTACCACGCCAGATCCGGTTGCCCTTGCCAATGGGCTGGCAGCGCTTACTCAAGCTGGCTTTCAGCATGTGGCGCTGGAAGCCTCATCCCACGGGTTGGAACAAGGGCGGCTAGATGGTTTACATCTTGCCGCAGCGGGTTTTACCAATCTAACACGCGATCACCTGGATTATCATCTGACCATAGATGCCTATCGCACAGCCAAATTGAAGCTGTTTGATACCCTTTTGCCAGAACATGCCATTGCGGCTGCCAATGCCGATATGGATGCACAAACGCTCCAAGCTATTCGTGCCATTGCCGCACAGCGGAACCTACGGCTAAGGCTGGTTGGAGAGCACGGCACAACACTCCGCCTTGTGGCATATAACGCTCTCCCCGCCGGGCAGGAATTGACCATTGAACACGATGGCCGCACGAGCACGGTTCTGCTGCCTATTCCGGGACGCTTTCAGGCAGACAACGTATTGCTGGCTGTAGCCTTGGCCGCACAGGATAATGCCGAAATTGCGCGTATTCTCCCCCTTCTGCCCCATCTTAAAGGGGTGCGGGGACGTCTGGAACGCGCAACAGTGCTGCCCAACGGAGCCTGCGCCTATGTGGATTACGCCCATACGCCAGATGCACTGGCACGGCTTTTGGCATCTTTACGCCCCCACGCACGCGGCAAACTGATTGTTGTTTTGGGCGCAGGCGGAGACCGCGATAGTGGCAAGCGCCCTCTTATGGGGCAGGAAGCCGTAAAAGGTGCGGATATTGCCATTATTACAGATGACAACCCGCGCACAGAAAACCCAGCCTCCATTCGTGCAGATATAAAAACCGGTGCTCCGCAAGCGCTGGAAATTGCAGATAGAAAACAGGCAATAGCAGAAGCTCTTTCCATGCTTAAAGCAGACGACGTACTGGTTGTGGCCGGCAAAGGTCACGAACAGGGACAAATTATAGGCAATACCATTTTACCGTTTGATGATGCCGCCGTGTTGCGCACACTGGCGGGCCATCCATGAGCCTTTTGTGGACGCGCAAAGAACTGGAAACCGCAACGGGTGGAACGTTTTTAGGAAATGCCCCTGTTTCCATTACCGGCATTTCAATTGATACACGTTCCCTTGCCCCCGGAGACCTGTTTATTGCCCTCAAAGGCGACAACAGCGATGGCCATGCGCACATTGCTACAGCGCTAGAAAAAGGTGCCGCGGCCGTTCTGGCTCATTCAGCCGAAGGGTTAACGGACCCGCGTATTCTGCTGGTATCTGATACCATGCTGGGCCTTCAAAAACTGGCACTGGCCGCACGGGCGCGCTTTAAAGGTAAAGTTGTAGCCGTAACGGGCAGCGTGGGTAAAACCACCACCAAGGAAATGCTGCGCCTTTGCTTGGCACCTTCTGGCCCGACACATGCGGCCGAGGCCTCCTACAACAACCATTGGGGCGTACCGCTTACCCTTGCGCGCCTACCGCGAGAGGCTGCTTTCTGTATCAGTGAAATTGGCATGAACCATCCGGGAGAAATTCTTCCGCTTGCCAAAATGGTGCAGCCAGATGTGGCCGTTATCACCACCATTGGCTCAGCGCATCTGGGCCATATGGGCAGTCTGGATGCTATTGCGGTAGAAAAAGCCTCCATTATTACCGCACTGCCCGCAGGCGGTATTGCCATTGTGCCGGATGATGCGCACGGCACGCCGTTTTTTACAGCAGCAGCAGTAAAAGCGCAGGCTGTTTTGTGGCCCTGTGGTGTAAACCCTCAAAGCACTGCACATCTAAGCCATTTGCAAACTGGTGCTGATGGCTCTCACTGTGATGTTTCCATTTTGGGCAAAACTTTCAACGTCCACCTTCCCGCCCCCGGCACTCATCTGGCCCGCAACGCCGTTGTGGCACTCGCAGCTTGTGCCGCCCTAGGTGCAGATGTTGCAAAAGCCGCGGCCGCATTGGCAGCTTTCCGCCCGGGCAAAGGTCGTGGTGCCCTCACCAAAATTGCCGGTGGGGCCATTACGCTGCTGGATGAAAGTTACAATGCCTCAGCGGCTTCTATCCGGGCTGCTTTGGATGTTGTGCGCCATATTCCTGCCACGCGCCGTATTGCCGTTCTGGGCGATATGCGTGAACTGGGTGAATTTTCCATTTCCGAACATCAAGCGCTTGCTGCCCCTACAGCCAGTGCTGCTGACCTCGTTTTTTGCTGCGGATCCTACATGAAAACCCTTTTTGATGCCCTTCCGCCCTCTAAGCAGGGCGCATGGGCAGAAAGCGCTGCTTTACTTGCTCCTCATGTCTGCGCGGCTTTGCGCAAAGGAGACGCCGTGTTGGTGAAAGGCAGTTTAGGGAGCCGCATGCGTGATATTATTGCAGCAATCAACGCACTTCCCGCAGTGGAGTGTGCCTAATGCTGTATATGCTGATTTCTCACGCTGCGCATGATGGACACATCACAATCCTGAACCTGCTGCGCTACATCACGTTCCGCGCGGGGTGTGCGTGTATGACAGCCCTTGGCATCAGCCTGCTTCTTGGCCGCCCGCTTATTAGAATGCTGCGCCGTATCCAACGCGAAGGTCAGCCCATTCGCGCCGTTGGCCCTGAACGCCACATTCTGGAAAAAACCGGCACGCCCACAATGGGGGGGGTGCTTATTTTGATTTCTCTGGTGATCTCCATGCTGATTTGGGGAGATCTGGAAAACGGGTTTGTGTGGGCCGTTATGCTCACCACGCTGGGTTTTGGCGCCATTGGGTTTGCAGATGATTACCGCAAACTTGCGCGCCGCAACACGGATGGTCTTTCCAAACGCGCCCGGCTTGGTGGAGAATTTGGTATCTCGCTTATCTGCGGGTTATGGCTGCAATATCTTATGCCACCAGAACTGGCAAACCATCTGGCTTTTCCGTTTGTAAAAGACCTTCTGCTGCCGATGGGTATTCTCTACCCTGCGTTCGCCATGATCGTGATTACCGGCTTTGGCAATGCGGTTAACTTTACCGATGGGCTGGATGGGCTGGCTATTGGCCCCGTTATTGTGGCTTCCTTAGTGTTTGCCATTCTTTCCTATCTGGTCGGCAACCACGTTTTTGCTGATTACCTGCAAATCCACGCCGTGCCCGGTACGGGGGAACTGGCCGTATTCTGCGCCGCTCTTGTGGGGGCTGGCCTTGGGTTTTTGTGGTTTAACGCCCCTCCGGCCTCGGTCTTTATGGGGGATACAGGCTCTCTTTCCCTTGGTGGCGCACTGGGTTCCCTAGCCGTAGCTATCAAGCATGAACTGGTGCTGTGCATTGTGGGTGGCCTGTTTGTGGCGGAAACACTTTCTGTGGTCATTCAGGTGTTTTGGTACAAACGCACAGGGCGGCGTGTGTTTCTTATGGCCCCTTTCCACCACCATTTTGAGAAAAAAGGGTGGGCAGAACCCAAAATTGTCATCCGGTTCTGGATTGTCTCCATTGTTCTGGGGCTGTGTGGTCTGGCCACGCTGAAACTAAGATGAACGGCTTTTCACCCTCCCTGTTTTCCGGGCAACGCTTTGCTGTTTTCGGGCTTGGCAAAAATGGCTTGCCTGCAGTGCTTATGCTGGCCAGCACAGGTGCCACCGTACAGGTATGGGATGATGGTGAAGGTGGACGCAAAGGGCTGGCAAAAGCACTTTCCACTCTTGCGCCAGATGTTGCTGCACGTATTCAGTGCAAGCCGTTTGAAAGCCTAAATGGGTTTGAAGCACTTATTCTTTCCCCCGGCATTCCACACGACTTACCCAAGCCACACCCTATTGCCCTTATGGCCAAGGAAGCGGGCATTCCCATTCTTTCCGATGCGGAACTGCTTTATCGGGCTGTGCGCAAATCTGGCAGCAAAGCCCGTTTTGTTGGCATTACAGGCACCAACGGCAAATCAACCACCACCACTTTGCTGGCCCATATTCTGGCAGAAGCCAAACTGCCCGTAGCCGCTGGTGGCAACCTGGGGCCAGCCGCCCTTGCCCTGCCTTTGCTACCGGATAACGGCGTATATGTGCTGGAAATGTCGTCCTACATGCTGGAACGGCTGGATACCCTGCGCTTTGATGCCGCATGTTTACTGAACCTGACGCCAGATCACCTGGACCGTCACGCAGGCATGGATGGCTACGCTCAATCCAAAAAGCGGGTGTTCACCGGCCAGACAGGCAAGGATCTGGCTGTTGTTGGCATAGATGATACATGGTGCTGCACCATTGCAGCAGAGCTGGAACATGAACCTGCCAAGTGTGAAACCATTTCTGGCACCAATCCGGCCTGTTCTTACTACGGCAAGGATGGCGCCATATGGCACCACAGCACATGCATAGCACAAACCGGGCTAAGCCTTCCCGGTGCCCATAATGCAGAAAATGCCGCTGCTGCTATTGCAATAGCGCGCTTTCTGGATGTGCCAGATGCAACCATTGCGCAGGCTGTAGCCTCCTTTCCCGGCCTTCCACACCGGCAAAAGCTTGTAGCTTCCTGCAACGGGGTGGATTTTGTGGATGACAGCAAAGCCACCAACGCAGATGCAGCCTCACGCGCCTTGGGGTGTTATGAAAAACTGGTGTGGATTGCAGGCGGCACGGCAAAAGAAGGCGGCATTGCCTCTCTCACGCCCTATTTCCCGCATATTGCACATACATTCCTGATCGGGCGGGATGCTCCGCAACTGGCCCAAACACTAAAAGAACACAACGTGCCTTTTACTATGGCAGAAACACTGGAAAACGCCGTGCCTGCGGCTTATACGGAAGCGCACCTTACGCATACGCCTGTTGTGCTGCTTTCACCCGCCTGCGCCAGCTTTGATCAGTTTTCTGGGTTTGAGGCACGTGGCCTGCGCTTTCAGGAACTGGCAGATGAGGTTTGCGCCCGGCATGCGGGCATGACAGAGCAGTGAGAGACTGATGGCCGGTTCTTCCCGCACCGATGATTCCCCGTTTGGCCGCTGGTGGCGGAATGTAGACCGGACAACTCTGATCTGCACCTTCATCCTTATTGGTTTTGGCTACATCCTTATGCTGGCAGCCAGCCCTGCTGTGGCCGTGCGTATTGGCGCATCGCGCAATATGTTCATTTTCAAGCAGGTGATGTTTTTAGGCATTGCGGGGGTTATCGTGGTGGGCATTTCCATGCTCTCCCGCAAGGCTGTGCTGCGCCTTTCCATAATAGGCGGCATGCTTATGCTAGGGGCAACAGCACTTACCCTTGTGCATGGCATAGAAATTAAAGGGGCGCGGCGCTGGATTGCCCTGCCCATGATGTCTCTCCAGCCATCCGAGTTTTTAAAGCCCTGCTTTGCCGTTGTTACAGGCTGGCTGCTGACGCAGCGCCGTGTTTCACGCTACTTTCCCGGTATGCTTATTGCCTTTGCCCTATATGGGTTGATTATGCTGCTGCTGAAATCTCAGCCGGACATTGGCATGCTTACGGTTATTACGGCCGTGTTTCTGGTGCAGCTTTTTGTAGATGGCCTCAACCTCATTCTGGTTGCATTTGGCTTTGGCTGCATGATTGCCGCCGGTATTGCTGCGTTTTTCATCTTCCCGCATGTGCGTTCCCGCGTTGAGCGCTTTATGCACCCCGGCGTGGGGGACCACTACCAGATTGATACCGCCCTGCGCGCCTTTGGCAATGGTGGCCTACTAGGCCGTGGCCCCGGTGAAGGCCGCGTAAAAGATCTGCTGCCAGATGCCCATGCAGACTTTGTGTTTGCTGTGGCGGGGGAAGAATACGGGCTGGTTGTGTGCATGCTCATTATCTGCGTATTTGGCGTGATTGTGGTGCGCACTCTGCTGCGGCTGATCCGTGAGGACGATCCATTTGTTGTGATTGCCACATCTGGCTTGGTGACAGGCTTTGGCCTGCAAGCATTTGTGAACATGGCTTCTTCCTTGCATCTTATTCCCACCAAGGGCATGACACTGCCATTTATTTCCTATGGTGGGTCTTCTGCCATGTCTGTTGCGTTGGCTATCGGCATGGTGCTTGCTCTTACACGGCAACAACAGGGGCGTTCCCTGGCTGGCAATAGTTTTGTAACCACACTCAGACAATGGCGGTCAGCATGAGTTCACGTACTATCGTCATTGCCGCAGGCGGCACTGGCGGACACTTCTTTCCGGCCGAAGCGCTGGCAGATACATTGGCAGAACGCGGCCACCACCTTGTGCTTATGACAGATGGGCGCGCTGGTAAGCGGGAAAGTGGTGTATTTGCCCGTGGCCCGCAATATGTTCTCAATGGTGCTGGTGTGGCTGGGCGTGGGCCAATCCGTGCCATTCGTGCAGGCGTCACCCTGTTGGCAAGTGCATGGAAAGCGCGTGCCATTCTCCAACAAATCAAGCCTGATGTAGTGGTAGGTTTTGGGGGCTATCCTTCCGTGCCGCCTTTGTTAGGCGCACGGCTGATCGGGCGTAAACACCCCGCCCTGATTATTCATGAGGGCAATGCTGTGTTGGGTAAGGCCAATGCGGTTCTTTCCCGCTTTGCGGATGTTATTGCTACGTCTTTCCCTTCCGTTGCCAAGCTACCTATTGGCGCGCGTACCGTGTTTACAGGTATGCCCGTACGCCCCGCCATTGCCGCCCTTGCGGGTGAAGGATGGGTGCCACCAACAGACCATATTAACCTACTGGTATGGGGTGGTTCTCTGGGTGCGCGTATTTTCTCTCAGGTTGTGCCTGCTGCTATAGCCAAATTGCCGGAAGGCCTGCGCCAACGTATCCATATTACACAGCAGGCGCGGCAAGATGATCTGGATGCCGTGCGCACTGCATATGCAGAAATGGGTGTGCAGGCACGTGTTGAATCCTTCTTGCAGGATGTGCCCGAACTTCTAGCCTCCGCCCATCTGGTTATCGGGCGTGCTGGCGGCTCTTCTGTGGCAGAAATTACAACAGCGGGCCGCCCGTCCATTCTGGTGCCTTTGCCCATTGCCGCCAGCGATGAGCAAACGGAAAATGCCCGCGCCATTACCAATGCCGGAGCAGGCTGGATGATACGCCAGCCAGACTTCACCTCTGCGGCCCTTGCCAGCCGCCTGAATGATCTTTTCACCGCGCCGGATGAACTGGCACAGGCAGCCCAAGCCGCTGCCACGCTTGCCCGCCCGGATGCTGCCCTCCGCCTGGCCGATATAGTAGAAGAATGCTTCAATCCTTCCCCTGCACCCGCCCATCCGACGACCTCCAGCGAGACGGAGACACGCGCATGAGAGCCCTCCCCCTTTCCATCGGAACCATCCATTTTGTCGGTATTGGCGGCATTGGCATGTCCGGCATTGCGGAGGTGCTGTGCCTATTGGGATATTCTGTGCAGGGCTCGGATATTGCAGAAAACGCTAACGTTAAACGCCTGCGGGCTGCGGGTATTCCTGTAACCATTGGTCATAAAGCCGAAAATTTGGGTGATGCACAGGTGGTGGTTATTTCCACTGCTGTTAAGCGCGATAACCCGGAAGTTGTTGCCGCACGCGCCAAGCTAATTCCGGTTGTACGCCGGGCAGAAATGCTGGCTGAACTCATGCGTCTGCGCTGGTCTGTTGCTGTGGGTGGCACACATGGCAAAACCACCACCACCAGCCTTGTAGCTGCCGTGCTGGAAGCCGCCAAGCTGGACCCGACAGTTATTAACGGTGGTATTATTGAAGCCTACGGCACCAATACCCGTATGGGGAAAGGTGACTGGATGGTGGTTGAGGCAGATGAGAGCGATGGCTCCTTCCTGCGCCTGCCTTCCGTTATTTCGGTTGTTACCAATATGGACCCGGAACATCTGGACCATTGGGGCTCCCCCGAAGCAATGGAAGCAGCTTACGACCAGTTTGTTTCCAACGTGCCATTTTACGGATTTGCCGTGCTGTGCATTGATCACCCAGCCGTGCAGCAGATGATCCCGCGCCTGTCTGACCACCGGATTGTCACCTATGGGTTCTCTCCACAAGCCGATGTGCGTGCAGAAAAACTGATTACTGACAAACTGGGCGCCACGTTCGAAGTCACGCTAACAGATCGCGTAAGCCGCCACACCCGCAAGGCTGGCCCCTTCCGTCTGCCTATGCTGGGTTCTCACAATGTGCAGAACGCTCTGGCCGCCATTGCCGTAGCAACGGAAATGGACATCAGTGATGACGTCATCCGTTCAGGCCTAGCCAGTTTCCGTGGTGTAAAACGCCGCTTTACCCGCACGGGGGAAGCCGGTGGCATTACGGTGATTGATGATTACGGCCATCATCCTGTTGAAATTGCCGCTGTACTGAAAGCTGCCCGGCAAGCTGGTGCCAACCATGTTATTGCCGTTATGCAGCCGCATCGCTATTCGCGCCTGAAAATCCTGTTCTCAGATTTCTGCGCCTGCATGAATGATGCAGATACCGTGATTGTGTCAGATGTGTACGCTGCGGGTGAAGACCCATTGCCCGATGCCAGCCGCGACAAGCTGATTGAAGGCCTGCGTGAACGTGGGCACCGTTCGGTGGTACCATTGTCCAGCCCAGACCATTTGGCAGAAATGATCAACGCCATCGCCAAACCGGGGGATTATGTTGTGTGCCTTGGCGCAGGCACTATTACCAACTGGGCGCAGGCTCTACCTGCCCAGCTTGCTGCCCTGCAGGCAGAAGACAAGGGTGGCAACGCGGCATGAACAATCCGGCCTCCATGCAAGATATGGTCAAGCATGCCTTTGCCAATATGCGCGGAAGGCTAACACCACAGGCACCTTTGGGCCCACGCACGTGGTTTCGGGTTGGTGGGGCGGCAGAATGGCTGTTTCAGCCTGCTGATGCCGAGGATCTGGCTGGTGTTTTGCAACGCCTTTCCCCCGAACTGCCCATAACGGCTTTGGGAGCTTGCTCTAACGTCATCATCCGTGATGGTGGGTTGGAAGGCGTGGTGGTGCGTATGGCGCGTGGGTTTGCTGACATTACGGTAGAAGCTGACGGCATTATAGCTGGCTGCGCCTGTCTGGATGCCACCGTGGCCGAACATGCTGCACAGGCTGGGCTTTCTGGGCTGGAATTTCTGGCTGGCATTCCCGGTTCCATTGGAGGAGCTGTGCGGATGAACGCAGGCGCTTATGGGTCAGACATCGCCAATGTTCTGGATTGGGCCGAAATTATTACCCGTGATGGCAGCCTGATCCGGCTGGATAACGCTGCCCTGCGGTTTGGCTATCGTCGCTCTGGCCTGCCGGAAGGTGCATTTGTTATTCGTGCCCGTTTGCGGGGCACACCTGCAAATCCGCAAGATGTTGCCAACCGTATTGCAGAAGTACGCGCCGCGCGTGAGCTTTCTCAGCCTGTGCGAGCACGCACCGGGGGCTCCACCTTCCGCAATCCAGATGCAGAAACATCTGCTCGTAAAGCTTGGGAACTGATTGACGCCGCAGGGTGCCGTGGGCTGCGCCACGGAGATGCGCAGGTAAGTGAAAAACACTGCAATTTCCTCATCAATCTAGGCAATGCCACAGCAACCGATCTGGAAGAATTGGGGGAAGACGTGCGCACACGCGTTGCCCAGAATTCTGGCGTTTCCCTGCACTGGGAAATCAAGCGGCTAGGTAAAACGGAGGCCTCCCCCAAATGAGTGCACCAAAACGCGTTACCGTGCTGATGGGCGGAATGTCTTCCGAGCGCGTAGTCAGCCTTTCCTCCGGGCAAGGTGTGGCTGAAGCGTTGCGCAGCAAAGGGTATGATGTTTGCACGTTGGATGCCCAAGCAGATCTGGCAGCACTGGTTGAAACACTGAACACACAAAAGCCGGATGTGGTGTTTAACGCCCTACATGGTCGTTTTGGTGAGGATGGCTGTATTCAGGGCATTCTGGACTGGATGGGCATTCCCTATACCCATTCGGGTATTCGGGCCTCGGCCACTGCCATGGATAAAGCTGCTGCCCGTGCTATTTTCCAAACTGCCGGATTGCCTGTAGCCGAAGGGATGGTGGTAGATATTGCCACCCTTGCCGATGCAGATCCCCTGCCCACACCATATGTTGTGAAACCACTCAATGAAGGCTCATCCGTTGGGGTTTCCATTGTGCGCACGGGTTCCAACACGCGGGCAGATATTGTTAAAAACTGGACTTTTGGCCCACAAGCCCTTGTAGAAGCCTTTATTCCGGGCCGTGAAATTACCGTAGGTGTTATGGGAGATCGTGCTCTCACCATTACGGATATTACCCCCACCGGCACGGGGCATGATTTTTACGACTATGATTCCAAATATCAGGTCGGCGGTTCTGCCCACGTTCTGCCTGCACAAATTGATGCTTCTAGCGCCAAACTTGCGCTGGAAGTTGCTGTAAAGGCTCATCAGGCTTTGGGCTGCTCTGGCGCATCGCGCTCTGATTTCCGGTTGGATGATACCAATCCGGAGCAGCCACAGCTCATTCTGCTGGAGGTCAACACGCAACCGGGTATGACGGCAACTTCCCTGTTACCCGAACAGGCCGCCTATTGTGGCATCAGCTACCCGGAACTTTGCGCGTGGCTGGTTGAACAGGCTACCTGCCGACAATGAGGGTGCCCCCATCTCCTGCTGACAGGCCCTCTCGCATCGGGCTTTTTCTTAGGCGGCAAAAACGCTTGCTGCGGCCTATTACCGGGCTGCTGTTTCTGGCCGTTCTGGGTGGTGCTGGATATATCAGCCTGAAAATTCCTGCTGTGCAGGAACAGCTCGCCCCTTTGCGCGATAAGCTGCTGGGTACCTCTGCCCTGCGCGTTACCAGCATTCATATTGACGGTGCACAGCTCACCAGTGAGCAAAGTATTCGGGATGCATTGGGTGTGGAAGTTGGAGACCCCGTGCTGGACTTTAGTGTTTCCGCTGCACGGGAAAAACTGGATACCCTGCCTTTTGTTGATCACGTTACCATAGAACGCCATCTCTCTGGCGAAATTGACGTGCATATTACCGAACGCCTGCCCTATGCTGTCTGGCAGCATCAAGGGCATTTTGAACTGATAGATAAGCAAGGCAACCGTGTGCCAGACCAAGGCATGACAGGTAAGGATGCAGAAGCCTTTACCAAATTGCCGTTGGTTGTGGGGGATGGCGCAAACACATCCGCTGCCAACCTGATTGATATTATAGCACAAGAACCAGACATTAAAGCCCGTGTTACGGCTGCTGTACGTGTCAGTGACAGGCGTTGGAATCTTACACTGCGTGATGGCGCAACCGTGCTTTTGCCAGAAGGCGAGGAAGCACCGGCCATTCACAGGCTGGCAAAAATCAACGCTACAACACGGCTGTTGGATCGGCCCGTGCTGCTGATAGATATGCGCCTGCCAGACCGGTTGACCATTAAGGAAAAACCACCTGCATCTCCACCACCATCGGATGCAGGAAACAACACGCAAGATACTTCTGCACCGCACAAGGCAGATGCTCCCAAACCAGTCTCGCATCCTGTGCACCCTGCGGCTAAAGAAGCAAAAAAAGATAACCCGGAGGAAAACCCAGATGAGTGACCCCACGCGTTCACCCGCTTCCTCTGGATTTAGTCTTTCTGATCGGCTGCATAAAAAGCGCACGACAGCGGCAAATGGCTCTTCCCTGCTGATGAGTGGCGGGGAAAGCTCTCTCCCCCTGCCACCTAGCGAGAAAAACAAACGGCCACATACATGGCGCAATGGTTACACCGCTGTTCTGGACATTGGCTCCACCAAAATCACCTGCCTGATTGGCAAAGGTGAGCCCAACGGCAATTTACGCGTGGTTGGTTATGGCTGGCGGCGTTCTGCTGGTGTGCGTAATGGGGCCATTACAGAGTTGCAGGAAGCAGAAGCTGCCATTCGGGCCACCGTTGGGCAGGCCGAAACCATGGCAGAGCGCCCGATTGACAAGGTGGTGGTTAATCTTTCCTGCGGGCATCCGGCCAGCCGTCTGTTTAACGTGCGCTGGCCTATTGGCGGCCGGGTTGTCACAGAAGCAGATATTCGGCGTGTGGTAACGGAAGGCCGTATTCAGGCCACCGTTCAGGGGCGTGAAGTTATTCATACCCTCCCCATAGATTTTACCGTGGATGATACGGAAGGCGTTTCAGACCCACGGGGCCATCTGTGCGAAACGCTCAAAGCTCGCCTGCATATTATAGATGCGGCCACCACAGCACTGATGAATCTGGAAACTGTGCTGAGCCGTGCGGAACTGAAAATGGAAGCCTTGGTTTCGTCTCCTCTCGCTTCTGGCCTTTCCGTGCTGGATGCAGATGAGCGAGACCTTGGCACTACCGTAGTGGATATGGGGGGTGGCACCACATCTCTGGCGGTGTTTGGTGAAGGGCAAATTCTGCATACGGCTCAGATTGGTGTGGGCGGCCTGCATGTTACGCGTGATATTGCGCGCGGGCTCAGCACCTCCTTGGAAAATGCCGAACGCCTGAAAACCTTTTACGGCAGCGCAGATCTGGCATCAGATGTTGAAGATGAAGTGCTTACCGTTGAACTTTTGGGCAATGATGTCCCGCATTTTGAGCAGGTTTCACGCGCACAGCTCGGCCATATTATCCGCCCGCGCGTAGAAGAAACATTGGAACTGGTGCGTGAAAAACTGGATGGAGCAGGCCTTGGCACTGCGGCCAGTGGGCGCATTGTGTTAACTGGCGGCGCATCCTTGCTAGATGGCATTCGCCCTATGGCAGAACGCATACTTGGCATGCCAGTCAGTTCTGGACGTCCTTCTGGGGCAGGGTTTACGCGCTCCGTTCGCCTTGGGCGGCCTAAGCATATTATTGGGCTGCCCGAAAATACTGCTGCTGCTGCTGGCTTTGCAACAGCAGCTGGATTGCTGTTCTGGGCTGCCAGCGCAGAACGTCCTTTTGGAGACGTGGAGTTTCGGGAAGCAGCCCCTTCCGGCTTTTTACAAAAACTCGTCGCTTTTATTCGAGAGAGGGTTTGATTTAGCTTACAAATTCTTGGTAATCTGAATGTAATCTTATTTCTCTAAGCATATACCGGTAAGCTGCAGCCGTTCGGGAGACACACATGACACTCAACCTGACCGTTCCACCCCAAACACATGCTGATTTTTCCCCAAAAATCACAGTTATTGGTGTTGGCGGTGGGGGAACGAACGCAGTTGACAACATGATTGCGTCCAACCTGCAGGGTGTTGATTTTGTTGTTGCCAACACCGATGCCCAAAGTCTGGAAAAAAGTCTGGCAGATAGCCGAATCCAGCTTGGCCCACATCTGACCCACGGTTTGGGTGCCGGCGCAAAGCCAGAAGTAGGCCGGGCTGCGGCAGAAGAAGCAGCAGATGAAATTGCACGGTATCTGGATGGCGCTCACATGGTTTTTATCACCACCGGCATGGGTGGTGGCACGGGCACAGGCGCAGCCCCCGTTATTGCCCGCATGGCGCGTGAGCGGAATATTCTGACCATCGGTGTTGTCAGTAAGCCTTTTGCTTATGAAGGCAAACGCCGTGGACGCGTTGCGGATGAAGGTATCAAGGAACTTCAGCAGTATGTTGATACGCTGATTGTTATTCCCAACCAGAACCTTTTCCGTATTGCCAACGAACGCACGACTCTACGTGAAGCCTATCAACTGGCTGATCAGGTGCTCAACATGGGCGTGCGCGGCGTAACCGATCTGATGATGGATCGTGGTTACGTTAATCTGGATTTTGCCGATATCCGCAGCGTGATGGCTGAAATGGGCAAAGCCATGATGGGCACAGGTGAAGGTGAAGGTGAAAACCGCGCTGTAGAAGCAGCAGAAGCCGCTATTTCCAACCCGCTGCTGGAAGATACCTGCATGTCCACCGCCAAGGGCCTGCTGGTGAACGTAACCGGTGGCGAAGACATGACCTTCTTTGAAGCAGAAGAAGCATTTAACCGTGTCTGCCGTGAAGTGCCTGAAGATGCGAACATGATCTTCGGGACTGTTATTGATGAAAAAATGAGCGGCCGTATCCGGGTATCCGTGGTTGCCACTGGCATTGATATGCCTTCCGATTCGACCGATCGTCCGCATTTGGTGGCGGTTGAGGGTGAAGCTCCGGCAGAACAGCCGCAGGCTGCTGTTGGTGGCGCCGCGCCAGCGCCGACTGCTGCGCCTGTTCCACCCACAACAACGCAGGCTGCGCCTTCTACACAGGCCACAGCGGCACCGCAGCATGCGCAGGTTTTTCAGCCCGCTGGCGCCAATAATGTTTCTGCTCCGCCAGCACATACAGTGCCGGTACAGGCTGCGCCAACAGCAGCCACCAACCACCAACCTCAACAGCTACGCCCGGCGGTATCTCCCCGCGCTGGTCTGTTTACTGAAACGCCGCGCCAACCCGCCGCAGCCCCTCAGCAGCAGGAAGCCCCAGCACATCGCAGCCTTTTTGGCCGCGTAACTGGTGCGTTCCGCCGCAACGGAGCCGATGCTTCCCGGCAGGAACCCAACGCTCAGCCGCGCCCCACCATCAGCCAAGCTGATCAGGGATCTGGCCTGCGTTCTGGTGAAGGAGATTCCGGTCTGGAAATTCCTACCTTCCTGCGCCGTTAATTTTTTATACTTTACTCTATAAATGCGTCGCCTTTCATAAGGCGGCGCATTTTTTATGTAATAGATGGCAATAATCGTTGACTGGCTTCTCCCAGAAACAAGCTTTAGCGTTGTCATAACTTTCTATCTACGCAAGCATAGGATGCCCAGATAATGGACGGTCTGCTAAGGGAGCCTCTCCTGTATTCCGATATTGTAGAAAGCCCAGTATCTTTTATGCCATCTGTAAGGAAAACCCCGTCTGCTTTGCAGCATACGCTTCGTCATGCCATTTCGTGCACTGGCACGGGGCTGCATACGGGGCAATCCATTCGCATGAGCTTGCATCCTACCTGTGCCGGACATGGCATTGTGTTCCAGCGTACAGATCTGCCCAATGCGGCCCCCATTGCGGCCCGGTACGATAATGTGTTGGAAACACGCCTAAGCACCGTTTTGGGTGAAGCTCAACGCCCAGAAAACCGGGTGGCTACGGTTGAGCATCTTATGGCGGCCTTGAATGGCTGCGGCATAGATAACGTGCTTGTTTTGATTGACGGCCCGGAAACTCCGGTTTTTGATGGGTCTGCCGCCGATTTTGTATTCCTGCTGGATTGTGCCGGGCGGAAGGCGCAGGATGCCCCCCGCCGTTTTATTGAAGTTTCCAAGCCCATTCGGATTTGCCATAATGATTCATGGGCAGAGCTTCACCCCATAACAGGCCACCACCTTCATCTTTCCCTGAGCATTGATTTTCCGGCAAAAGCCATTGGCCAGCAAAGCTATAGCGCCGAGCTTACGCCGTGGTCTTTCCGCCATGAACTGGCAGATAGCCGCACTTTTACCCTTAAAGCGGAAATTGAAGCCCTGCATCGCGCCGGACTGGCACGCGGTGGCTCGCTCGACAATGCCATCGTGGTGGATGATGACCATATTCTCAACCCATCGGGCCTGCGTAAGCCGGACGAATTCATTCGGCATAAAGTCATGGATGCGGTGGGGGATCTCTACCTTGCCGGTGGCGTATTGTTGGGTGAATTCCGGGGCCACAGATCTGGCCATGCGTTGAACAACCAAGTTCTACGCGCCCTTTTTGCAGACCAGAATGCGTGGCGTGATATCACGACATCCCTACCCGCTGCGTCCGCCGCCTGATGCCTTTTTGGCGCAATAACGAATCAATAGCTGTTTCATTGCTTTTCTTGCGCAGTGGGCATGCTATAAGATGCCGTCTCTAAATGAAGAGCCGGTATGTCTGACATTTGTATCAAACCACAGTTACTTCGCCACGTCCTGCCCCGCGTGCTTTCAGTTGCCCTGCTGACGAGCCTGGCAGGCTGTGGCTTGTTTAATGAAAACAAGAAGCTGCCGCCGGCTCCCAAAATTGCTGCGCCTGAAACCCTTTACAATAACGGCATTGATGCCCTGCGCACTCGGCGCTATGCCCTTGCAGCTTCAGAGTTTGAAACGCTTCAGCAGAATTACCCCTATTCTGGTTACATCGCGAATGCCCAGCTTATGGAAGGCTACGCGTATTACCTGAAAGGGAAATACCCCGAAGCCGTGCAGCAGCTTAACCGCTTTATTAGCCTACACCCCACCAGTTCAGATTCCGCCTATGCCTATTATCTGCGCGCCCTGTGCTTTTACGAGCAGATTGCAGATGTCCAGCGCGATCAACAAGGCACGGCAGAATCTATGGATGCACTGGAAGAAGTGATCACACGCTTTCCGCAGTCCAAATACGCACGTGATGCGCAGCTAAAAATTGACCTCTGCCGAGACCATCTGGCCGGTAAGGAGATGCTGGTTGGCCGCTATTATCAGCGTGAAAAGAACTACGAAGGCGCGATCAACCGCTACCAACGTGTGGTGCAGGATTTCCAGACCACCAACCATGTGCCCGAAGCATTGGAACGCATGGTGGAAGTGTATCTGGATCTGGGATTAACGGATCAGGCGCGTAAATCTGCCATTGTGCTGGGTTACAATTACCCCGGCAGCAAATGGTATCGCTATGCCTATGATAATCTGCACCGCTATCATTTGCTAACGGATAAGTTCCCTATTCCCGGCAAAATTGTTTCTGCATCTGATATGCCCAAAGATGCCGAACCCGGAACAGCTGGCGCCAAAAAAGGCACAGCTATGGAACCAGATGCTCTGGCAACAGATACGCGTAATGAAAACACACAGCCGCAGGCCATGCCTATTAAGGCAGCACCTGTTACACCTGTAAAAGCAGAACCTACCGCTCCGGCCGCCCCTGCAAGCTCACCTGCAAAATAAAGAACACATAGAGAACATTTTTCTGGCGGCTCGTGCCTGAAATGAGTATTGTGCATTTGCCGCCCCTCGCGGGCGGGGCAAGCAGAAAGCTATTGGCTTTTGTGTTTTGCCGTCTTTCCTGTCCTTTGGGCGCAAGCCCGGAAAACCGGATGCCATTATGCTAACAAGCCTTTCCATCAGGGATGTTGTTCTGATTGAAACGCTCGATCTCTCAATCCACGCAGGTTTTACTGCACTTACAGGGGAAACCGGAGCGGGCAAATCCATTCTGCTAGACAGTTTGGGCCTTGCCATGGGTGATCGTGCAAGCGCTGGCCTAGTACGTGCCGGTGCACCAGAAGCGCGCGTAACTGCCAGTTTTGATGTTTCTGCTTCACACGAGGCATTCGGCATTCTGCAAGAGCAGGACATTCCCGCAGAATTACAGGAGCCCTTGGTTCTACGCCGTGTTATCTCCAAGGAAGGCCGCTCCCGCGCGTGGATCAACGATCAGCCTGTTGGTATCACGCTTTTGCGGCGCGTGGCCGCAACCCTCATTGAAATTCAAGGCCAGCACGAGCAAATGGGGCTGGCCGATTCCAGCACACATCGCGGTTTGCTTGATGCTTATGGTGTCAAACCTTCCCTATTAAGTGGTACTGCTGGTGCGTTTGATCGTTGGCAAACCCTGCGCTCAGAACTTGCCAATGCACATCGCGCTTTAGAAGAAGCCGCGCGGGAAGAGGAATGGCTGCGCCATACGGTTGATGAACTCACAGCCCTCGCCCCGCAACCGGGTGAGGAAGATGAATTGGCCCAACAGCGCCATGCGCTTCAACAAGCTGAACGACGTGGAGAAGCTGTAGCCGCAGCCCTTTCCGAACTCACCCCCAAAGACAGACGCTCCCCCGGCCCAGCCGCCGCCTTACGTGGCGCAACCCGCGCCCTGCTACGCCTTGTGCCAACAAATGCGTCTGCTCCCTCCCCAACATCGGCAGAAGCCGAACCGTTGGAAGCCCGCACAACAGAAGCCCTCACAGCGCTGGAAAATGCCGAAAACGCTTTGGCAGAAGCCGAAAACCTGCTCTCCCGCTTAGCTGCGGACACAGAAGCCAACCCGCGCCTGTTGGAAGATACAGAAGAGCGCCTGTTCGCCCTTCGCACCGTGGCACGCAAACATTCCATTCCCGTAGATGATCTGGCAGAGTTGCTTACTCGGCTTTCTAGCCGCCTGACAGCACTGGAAAACGGCACGGCGGCGCTGGAATCTCTTAAAATTGCAACTGAAGAAGCGCGGCTAACATATATTCAAAAAGCCAAAGCGCTGCACGAAGCCCGCACCAAAGCTGCCAGCAAGATGGAGCAGGCCGTTACCGCAGAATTAAAGCCTATCAAACTGGAAAAAGCCCGCTTTCTGGTGGATATCAAGCCGCTTCCTGCTGAACAGTGGAGCAGGCAGGGTATGGAACAGGTGATCTTTCTAATCGCGGCCAACCCCGGCCAACCAGCAGGGCCTTTAGCGAAAGTTGCGTCTGGTGGTGAGCTTTCCCGCCTTATGTTGGCGCTTAAACTGGTTCTGGCTGGTCAATCAGGTATTGGCACACTGATTTTTGATGAAATTGACGCGGGCGTTGGGGGAGCTACAGCCGCCGCCATTGGTGAACGCCTGCATCGGCTTGCGCAAAATGTGCAGGTTCTGGCTGTTACCCATAGCCCTCAAGTGGCGGCCAGCGCAGATGCACATTTGCGTATTGGCAAACTTACCCGCAACGGCCAAACCGTAACACACGCCACCCCACTTACAGACACAGAGCGTAATGAGGAAATTGCGCGTATGTTGGCCGGTGATACAGTAACCGATGCCGCCCGCGCCGCTGCCGCCAGCCTACTTGGACATGACAATAATGCCTGAACCCGCCTTTCTTCCCGCTACAATGACACTCCAACAAGCACGGGAAGAACTGGAGCACCTTGCTGCCGAAATTGCCCACCATAACGCGGCTTACTATCGGAACGATGCGCCAGAAATCAGCGATGCAGAATATGATGCCCTGCGTAGGCGGTATGATGCCATTGTGGCTCAGCACCCACAGGCCGAACCAGAAAACAGCGCAGCCCAAGCCGTAGGGGCCGCACCCGATACAGCTTTTGGCAAGCACATCCACCTTGTGCCCATGCTCTCACTGGACAACGTGTTTGACCGGGAAGATTTTGAAGGCTTTATCAGCCGCGCCACACGCTTTTTAGGGCTGGATCAGGAAGCGACAGAACAACTGATTTTTGTAGGGGAGCCCAAAATTGATGGCCTTTCTATCAGCCTAACCTACGAAAAAGGCCGTTTTGTACGTGGCACCACCCGCGGCGATGGCACTGAAGGCGAAGACGTTACCGCCAATTTGCGCACGCTTAAGGATTTGCCGTTACGCCTTTCTGGCTCCTACCCCGATCTCATCGAAATTCGTGGTGAGGTTTTTCTTTCCAAAAAGCACTTTCTGGAACTCAACGCAGCGCAAGAAGCTGCAAACAAACGGCTGTTTGCCAACCCGCGTAATGCAGCCGCGGGTTCATTACGGCAGCTAGATTCCAAAATTACGGCACAACGCCCGCTGTCCTTATTCGCTTATGCGCTTGGTTTCTGCTCAGAAAAAATCAGCCGCAGCCATTGGGCTTATCTGGAGCAACTCAAAGCATGGGGCTTTCCGGTTAATCCGCTTTCTCGCCAGATTAAAGGCGTAGAAGATGCCGAAGTCTTTTTTGCGGAAGTCAGCCAGAATCGGGCTGAACTTGCCTACGATATTGATGGCGTTGTTTACAAAATTGATGATCTGGCCCTGCAAGAACGCTTAGGTTTTGCAGGCCGCGCCCCGCGCTGGGCCATTGCGTGGAAGTTTCCGGCGGAACAGGCGGTTACCCGCCTGAAAGAAATAGAAATTCAGGTTGGCCGCACAGGTGCGCTCACCCCTGTTGCACATCTGGAGCCGGTAAATGTTGGTGGTGTGCTGGTTATGCGCGCAACCTTGCATAATGAAGATGAAATTGCCCGCAAGGATGTCCGCCCCGGTGATATGGTTTTTATCCAGCGGGCGGGGGATGTTATCCCTCAAGTGTTGGGCGTTGCCCCTTCTACAGATAGCACGCCCCGGCAGGCCCCTTATCACTTCCCCGATCATTGCCCTGCTTGCGGTGCGGCGGCGGTGCGGCCAGAAGGCGAAGCTGTGCGCCGTTGCACAGGTGGGCTCACCTGCCCCGCGCAGGTTGTGGAGCGGCTGATCCACTTTGTTTCCCGCCAAGCGTTTGACATTGAAGGCTTGGGAGACCGTAGTATTCGTGAATTCCACGATATCGGCCTGATTTTAACACCTGGTGACATTTTCCGTCTGCATGAACACGCCGCAGATATAGAAAAGCGCGATGGTTGGGGCGAGCAATCTGTTCAAAAGCTGTTGCAGGCCGTAGAGAGCCGCCGCACCATTTCTCTTTCTCGTTTTATTTATGCGCTTGGCATCCGTCGGATTGGCGCCAGCAATGCCCGCCTGCTGGCACGCCACTATGGCACCTATGAAAACTGGTTTAACCAGATGCAGGCTGCCGCCATTATTGGATCTGACGCACGGCTGGAACTGGGTTCCATTACCGGTATAGGCACAACCACAGCGGAAGATCTGGTGGCCTTTGTGGCAGAAGAACATAATCTGCAAACATTGGCGGATTTACGCGCAAATCTGACCATAACGGAAGAAACCGCAGCATCCGAAGGTGCCTTGGCTGGCAAAACCATTGTGTTTACCGGCACCCTACACACCATGACACGGCCAGAAGCCAAAGCAACGGCAGAACGCATGGGCGCTAAGGTTTCGGATTCTGTTTCCAAAAAAACAGATCTGGTTGTTCTGGGGGAAAAAGCTGGCTCAAAGGCCAAAAAGGCTGTGGAACTTGGCCTTCAAACCATGGATGAAGCAGAATGGAACGCTTTTTGCTCCGAGCAGGAATAGCGCAGCGCGGCACACTTTTTTTTGTATTCTGATACAAAAGAGAGATTGCCCGCCCAGCAAAACTGCGTCATGCTACTTTCCAACGAAGGGATGGATTACAAAGTCGTCCAAAACCAAGAATAAAAATAGTACGCAGGCCAGCCTATCGCCCCGTTATCTCCTTTTCCTCCCCTCGGTCGGGGCTTTTGGCTTTACTGTGTGCAGGAATGAAGTGAACGGCACATGACCAAGTGGATCTACAGTTTCGGCGCAGGCCAGAGCGAAGGCAACGCCGGGATGCGCAATCTCCTCGGCGGTAAGGGAGCTAATCTGGCAGAAATGGCCAATATTGGCCTGCCCGTCCCCCCGGGGTTTACCATTACCACTGAAGTCTGCACGGCGTTCTACGAAAACGGACGGAAATACCCGGCTGAACTGGAATCCCAGCTTGAAGAAGCTATGGGTCTGGTTGAAAAAGCCATGGGTCTGCGCTTTGGCGATGCCAATGCCCCTTTGCTTGTTTCTGTCCGTTCTGGCGCACGTGTTTCCATGCCCGGCATGATGGATACAGTTCTCAACCTGGGGCTGAATGACAGCACCGTTGAAGGGCTGGTAAAATCATCCGGTGATGCCCGGTTTGCATGGGATAGCTACCGCCGCTTCATTCAGATGTACGGCTCCGTTGTGCTGGGTGTTGCCCACCACCGCTTTGAAGATCTGCTTGAGCAGATCAAGCGTGCCATCGGCAAGGAAGATGATACATCTCTGAGCGCTGAGGAATGGCAGGAAGTCGTTAAAGGCTACAAACAGATTGTTCTGCAGGAAACCGGCACCGCTTTTCCTGAAAGCCCGAAAGAGCAGCTTTGGGGCGCCATTGGGGCCGTATTTGGCTCATGGATGAACCCACGCGCCAACACTTACCGCAAGCTGCATGATATTCCGGCAAGCTGGGGCACAGCTGTTAACGTGCAATCCATGGTGTTCGGCAACATGGGTGATGATTGCGCCACAGGCGTCTGCTTCACACGTGATCCTTCTACCGGTGAAAACATTTTCTACGGTGAATACCTGATCAACGCTCAGGGTGAAGACGTTGTGGCCGGTATCCGCACACCACAGCCCATGGCTGCATCCCGTGCGGCTGAAGGCCAAGTGCCTATGGAAAAGGCCCTGCCCAACGCGTATCAGGAACTGCTAAAAGTGCGCGATCTGCTGGAACGCCACTACCGCGATATGCAGGATATTGAGTTCACGGTGCAGGCTAACAAGCTGTACCTGCTCCAGACTCGCTCTGGTAAACGCACAGCCGCAGCCGCCCTACGCATTGCCATTGATATGGCCAAGGAAAACCTGATCACGCAGGAAGAAGCCGTTAACCGCGTGCCTCCTGCATCTCTCGATCAACTTCTGCACCCTGTGCTGGATCCCAAAGCAGAACGTCAGCTTTTGACACGCGGCCTTCCCGCTTCTCCGGGTGCGGCAACGGGCGTTATCGCGTTCTCTGCTGAAGATGTGGAAGACCGTGCAGCCAAAGGTGAAGATGTTATTCTGGTGCGTGTTGAAACCTCTCCAGAAGACGTGCACGGCATGCACGCTGCCCGCGGTGTGCTAACAACACGTGGCGGCATGACATCCCACGCTGCTGTGGTGGCCCGTGGCATGGGCCGCGTGTGCGTAGCCGGTGCTGGCAGCATTGCCGTGGACTACAAAGCCCAGACCATGAAGGTAGATGGCCACACGCTTAAAGCTGGTGACTGGCTTACACTGGATGGTGGCACGGGTGCTGTTTACAAAGGCCGTGTTCCCACCATTCCACCAACACTCTCTGGTGACTTTGCAACCCTTATGGGGTGGGCAGATTCCATCCGTCGCCTTGGTGTGCGCGCCAATGCTGAAACGCCAGAAGATGCGGCAACAGCCCGCCGCTTTGGTGCGGAAGGTATTGGCCTGTGCCGGACGGAGCATATGTTCTTCGGCCCTGATCGTATTGGCCATGTGCGCCAGATGATTATGGCGGATGACAAAGCCACCCGCGCCAAAGCCATTAACGCGCTTCTGCCCTTCCAGCGGAGTGACTTTACAGAACTGTTCCGCATTATGGCGGGGCTACCTGTAACCATTCGTCTGCTTGATCCGCCGCTGCACGAATTCCTGCCGCATGGTGAAGCTGAGCTGGAAGAAGTGGCCAAAGCGCTTGGGCAGGATGTTGAAACCCTGCGCGCACGCCGGTCTGCACTATCTGAAGCCAACCCGATGCTGGGCCATCGTGGTTGCCGTCTGGGCATTACATACCCAGAAATCTACGCCATGCAGGTGCGTGCCATTGCAGAAGCGGCTCTTGATATTGCCAAGGAAACAGGCAAGCCTGTTGCTCCAGAAATCATGATCCCACTGATTAGTACCAAGGCAGAACTGGATCTGGTGCGTAAAACCTGTGAAACAGCCATTGCTGATGTTCTTTCTGAACGGAAGGCAGAGCTGTCTTACAAGATCGGCACCATGATCGAACTGCCACGTGCAGCCATTACGGCAGATCAGATTGCGCAGAGCGCAGACTTCTTCTCCTTCGGCACAAACGATCTGACACAGACCACCCTTGGCCTTTCCCGCGATGATGCTGGCTCCTTCCTGCCAGAATACGTGGAAAAAGGGCTGCTTCCGCAAGATCCGTTTGTCTCGATCGACCGCGAAGGCGTTGGCGCACTGGTGCGTATGGGTGTGGAAAAAGGCCGTGCCACCAAGTCCGACATCAAACTGGGCATCTGTGGTGAACACGGGGGCGATCCGCTTTCCATCTCCTTCTTTGAAGAAGTTGGGTTGGATTACGTCTCCTGCTCTCCCTTCCGGGTGCCCGTTGCCAGATTGGCCGCAGCACAGGCTGCACTGGCTGCCAAAAACAACAAGGCCGTAAAAGCCTGAACAAAAAGGTGGCCGCCTCTCACCGAGGCGGCCATTTTTGAATCTAGATCATGCAAAAAAAAATCACGCTACACCTTGTCTCCGAAGCAACGGGCCAGACACTGGATTCCGTTGCCCGCGCCTGTATTGCGCAGTTTCCCAACACAGAAGTGCATCTGCGCCACTGGAACCTTATTCGCACGCAACTTCAGCTCCGCCGGGTTTTGCGCCATATCGCGCTGGATCGTGGGCCAGTTATGTCTTCCCTGACAGACCCAACCTTGCAGGCTGATATGGAAGCAGGCTGTGCAAGCCTACAGGTGCGGCTATTAGATGTGCTGGATAACGCCTTGCACTTTCTTACGGAAGAAACGGGAGAAGAAGCTACGCTTCATCCGGGTGGCCAGTACATCATGGATGAAACCTATTATCAGCGCATTGAAGCCATGCATTATGTGCTGGCGCATGATGATGGGCAGGAAACCAAAGGTCTGAACGAAGCTGATGTTATTCTAGTTGGTGTCTCGCGCGTTTCTAAAACACCTACCTGCTTTTATCTGGCAAATCGGGGCCTAAAGGCAGCCAATGTTCCCTTGGTAATGGGCATTGAGCCACCGCAGGATCTGTTTACTACCAATAAACCCGTTATCGGGCTGACAATAGACCCAGAACGCCTCATTGAAATTCGCCGTAACCGTTTGTCTCAAATGGTGCCATCCAAAGCCAAGATCGATCCTGTGGCAGATTATGCCTATATTGATCTGGAAAAAGTGCAGGAAGAATTGCACTGGGCGCGCCGCTTGTGCCGCCGCCATAACTGGCCGGTTATTGACGTTACGCGCCGATCTATTGAAGAAACATCCGCTGCTATTCTGGATCTGATTTCCGCCGGGTAAAAACACCTTCTTCTTCCTGTATGCATACAGGAAGAAGAAGGAAGTCCGTTCTAGTCAGCCATTTCTTCTGGAGTCAGGTGCTGGATGCGTATCGCCTGCCCTTGCGCATTATAATAAATAATGCTGCTTCCACGCCGCTGTGCATAACCATCTGGCTTGCCATCCTGTGTCCAGAATAACAACCGGTTGGCATCTGGCTGTTCCTGCACTTTATCGCCCTCTGGCTTGTAGCGATATTTGCTAAAATCCTTATGGGCACGGGGCAGCGGCGGCTTGGTTGCCAAGTTGTGCATATCTGCTGGACGATGCGTTTCTGCATCGTCATCGTCGCCCAACCCACCTTCTGCCATAGCAGACGGTATATTCAGAATAGGTAGAGCAACTGCGCAAACACCTGCCAGAACCAAACACTTCTTACGCAACACAGGCACCATGCTGCTGCTTTCCTTTTTCTGCTCCACTGCTAGCAGATACATAATCTGCAAAGCCGCGAAATGCGATTGTTTCCATATATTGGAACAAAACGATCCTACACCCAACAGGGCAAGCCTGTTTTTCACCATCCTGTCATGCCATTTTACCAAAGAAACAACCTTAATAAGGCCATAACTGCGGCTTTCTCATCATACATCCATCAGAATACATATTTGCTGGGCTTTAGGCAGGTTGTATCATTAAGCGCATGACCGAAACGCTTCTAAGCCCCTTTACTCTGGAACGGGATATTAAAAAAAGCCGCTTTCTTGCCAATGCTACGCCCATAAACAGTATAGAAGAGGCCGAAGCTTTTATCAGCCGCATCGCAGCCGCGGGGCCAGATGCCACGCATCATTGCTGGGCGTGGCAATTTGGCCCACATTGCCGCTGCCATGATGCCGGAGAGCCATCAGGCACTGCTGGGCGACCAATTTTACAGGTTGTTCTTGCACAAAAGCTTGATCGGGTTGCCATTGTGGTATCGCGCTGGTTTGGCGGTATCAAGCTTGGGGCTGGCGGCCTTGTGCGTGCTTATGCTGGCACTGTGGCAGAATGTTTGCGGGAAGCCCCAAAAGAACCGCTGATAGACCGTATCAAACTGAGCTTTCATTGCCCGTTTTCATTGATCGGGCTGCTACAGTCTCGTTTGCCTGAATGGGGAGTGGAGGCTGACACGCCAGAATTTGATGCTCTGGGTGCTCAATTTATTCTTACGCTACCCACAGACTGGCAGGAAAACATCACTCAACGCATCACAGACCTGACGAATGGTCAGGCCCAGATACGCTTGGTGGAAGAAAATTAGCGCGGGATAACCCACCCATTGCCGGTAGAATCCCCAACCTGCCCGGAACCAAACGGGCTGCTACTCTGATAGGCAGAACCATATTTGGAAATATCGGAACCGGTTACCGAGTCACGATGCACCTTGGCCAGATGATCCGGGTCTGCGCCATGCTGAAAATCCATGGATGGTGCATCCTGATACCCCGGTGGCAGGTTACGATGCCCATGCACGGTCTTCTTTTCAGAAGACTGGCTCTGCTGGCCATTAGAATCGAGGCTGCCAGAACCTTCAGAGAAGGAAACATTATCATCAGGCATCAGGGCTGGATCTGCATAAGCTGCAGAAATACCAGCCATAAGGCCAAATCCAACACATATGCCCGAAAGCGCCGTTACAAACGGTTTACGCAGCTGCGCCATTGCGCGTTACCCCGCGAAAAAATGAAAATTTACCCTGCCCGAAAAACCGTTCCAGCCGGGTTGTGCTGGTGCTATATTGCACCAACATGGCAAAATGCCAAACCAAGCGGCCATATGCCCGCCATACATTATAAGGCAAGCACACGCGTTTGGCATTAAAGATGAAATTTGCCTATTGGCGCTGTTTTAGACATAAAGGCTTCCCCTTGGCATCCGTACGCGGGTGTAAGGTGCTTTATGTCTCTTTATTCAACCTCTGACCTGACCACCCTTAAACTGACAGGAACCGCGTTATGAGTGCAACGCTCACCCAGCCCAACCCGACGTCTGCGACCTGGATGCCGGATAGCTGGCGTTCGTTTCCCGTAAAGCAGATTCCCAGTTATCCGGATCAGGCCGCGCTTAAAACGGTTGAAGATCGGCTAAGTTCCTATCCGCCGCTGGTATTTGCCGGGGAAGTACGCACCCTGCGCAACCATCTGGCGCAGGCTGCTACCGGGCAAGCCTTTGTGCTGCAAGGTGGCGCATGCGCTGAAAGCTTTGGTGAATTCAAAGCCAACATCGTGCGTGATACCTTCCGCGTGCTGTTGCAGATGGCCGTAGTGCTGACATTTGGCGCCAAAGTGCCGGTTGTTAAAATTGGCCGTATGGCTGGCCAGTTCGCCAAGCCGCGCTCTTCCGATACGGAAACCGTAAACGGTGTTACCTTGCCGTCTTACCGCGGCGATATCATCAACGGTTCAGATTTTACGCCGGAATCCCGTATTCCAGACCCTGTTCGTATGGAAACCGGCTACTTCCAGTCCACCGGTATCCAGAACCTTCTGCGCGCGTTCTCTCACGGTGGGTATGCCAACCTGCATCAGGTGCATCGCTGGAATCTTGGCTTTGTTGAGCGTTCTCCGCTTTCCAACCGTTACCGCGTTATGGCGGAACGTATTGGCGAAACGCTGGCATTCATGCAGGCATGCGGGCTGAACGCAGCATCTGCCCCGCAGATTGATGAAACAGAGTTCTACACCTCTCACGAAGCGTTGCTGCTACCTTATGAGCAGGCTCTGACACGCATCGACTCGACATCTGGTGAATGGTACGACTGCTCCGCCCACTTTGTGTGGATTGGGGACCGCACCCGCCAGCCTGATGGCGCGCATGTTGAGTTCCTGCGCGGTGTGCGTAACCCTATCGGCATTAAGGTCGGCCCCACTACCAGCGTGGAAGACATTAAAAAGCTGACAGAAATCCTGAACCCGAAAAACGAAGCCGGGCGTATTACGCTTATCTCTCGTATGGGTGCGGATAAGATTACAGAAAAACTGCCCCCGCTTATGCGGGCCGTAAAAGCTACTGGGCAGACTGTAACGTGGCTGACAGACCCTATGCACGGCAACACCACCTCTACGCAGCAGAAGATCAAAACACGCTCCTTCGATTCCATCGTGAAGGAAGTGAAAGGGTTCTTTGCCGTGTGTGCGGCAGAAAACGTGCCTGCTGGTGGTGTGCATCTGGAAATGACAGGCCAGAACGTAACCGAATGCGTAGGTGGCGCGCATTGCCTGACAGAAGAAGATCTGGGCAATCGTTATGAAACCTTCTGTGACCCGCGCCTGAATGCTGAACAGTCTTTGGAACTGGCCTTCCTGATTGCGGAAGAACTCAAAAGCGAACGCTAAGGCATACACGCTTTTATGAACTCAGCCTGAACACTCAGGCTGATCACAGAACCGGGGGGTGGGGTTTACCTTGCCCCCCGTTGTTCCCATCATCCCTGCAGCCCCAATGGCAGAAAGAGCAGATCAGGATGACACATTCCTTCTCCAAACCTTCAGCAGGCGTCTGTTCCGCCCGCACAGCAGCACCGCTTCCCGATGCGGAAATTCGCGCGCGTACAGATTCCTATTTTAATCGTACCCGCCAGATTGTCGGCCGGTTTGGAGATTGCGAGGTTACATACGCCTTCTTTATCCGTCGTCCGGTTATTTCTGCTCCGGGGCTGATGCTGGAATGGCTGAAAAACGTTATGGCCGAGCGCCAAGCCCCCTACTCTGTCGATGTGGTGCACCCAGAAGGTGAATGGGTGGGCGCTGGCGAGCCATTGGTTTACGTAACAGGTTCCTTTACCCATCTGGCTGATCTGGAAACACTGCTGCTGCAAAAACTTGGTAGCCCTTGTGTTGCGGCACATCGCGCTTATCAGATGGCACTTTCCCTGCCGCATACCCGCTTTTTAGCCATGGATGCCCGCCATTGCGCTGGCTATGAAATGCAGGAGCTTATGGCCTATGCGGCTTCTGTTGGGGGGCGTGAAGCGCAGGAAAACGGCGCTATCGGATTTGTAGGCACAGCCAATGATGCCGTTGCACCCTTTTTTGGCGGCACGCATGGCGCAGGCACCATGCCACATGCTTTAATTGGATATGCAGGTTCCACCGTGCGTGCGGCTGAAATGTTCCACGCGGAATTTCCTCATACAGATCTGGTTGTTCTGGTTGATTACTTTGGGCAGGAAATTACGGACGCGCTGGCCGTTTGCAACCGCTTTCCCAAACTGGCGGCAGAAGGCAAGCTGGCTGTAAGGCTGGATACACATGGCGGCCGCTTTATGCAGGGGCTGAATCCGCAGGAATCTTATGCGGTCGTCAACCGCCATGCACCTGAAGCACTACGCCGTTACCGTTCTGATAAAGAACTGCGCTACCTGATTGGCACAGGTGTTTCTGCCGCAGCTATCTGGAAAATGCGCGAGGAACTGGATCACGCAGGCTTCCCGCACGTTAAAATTATTGCGTCTTCTGGCTTCGGTGTTACCAAATGCGCCTGTATGGCAGACGCACACGCCCCCGTTGATGTTGTGGGTACTGGCTCCTTTATCCCTGAACTATGGAACGAAACCTACGCCACAGCCGATATTGTCTCCTACAACGGCGTTGAACGGGTAAAAATTGGGCGGGAATTCCTACTTCCCTCCTTCCGCAAAACCACCAAAGGCGAACAGACATGACCGACAAAACCGATACCGAAGACAAAACATGGAAAGTTCGCATTCTGGATCTTTCTGGCGGTGCGGAAGATAACATTGTGGAAGATGTTGGCGTTTTTCATGATCTGGCACACGCCAATGCATTTGCCCGCGCCTATGTGCGCGACAGTATAGAACGCTGCCGCACCCCCGGCGCCAGCGCCAAGGATGTGCTCACAACGTGGTTCAGCTTTGGTGAAGATGCTGTGGTACTAGATGCAGGTGAAGATGGCTGGCATTCCGCCAATGAGCTGGATGATTTTACAGCCCACCGCGCAACACCCATGGAACGAGACTGGCGTATGCTGGACCCGCGTCGGCTGGTTGAAGATAATGAAGACCTGACAGACCTTTACGCAGCGCCGGACGATGCAGATAATGGTGGCCACCAGCACTAACACAGCATAACGCTGTGGCTGGCCTTTCCTGTTCATTCGCGCCATAAGCTTCTGTCATGAAACTCCGTTTTGCTCCCAGCCCTACCGGCCTCCTGCATGTTGGCAATGCCCGTCAGGCACTTGCCAATGCCCTTTACGCCCGCCGCCACGGTGGCCAATTCCAACTTCGTATTGATGATACGGATATCGGCCGCTCCCGCGAGGAGCTGGTAGAAGCTATCCAGAAAGATCTGCACTGGATGGGCATTCAGTGGGATGAAACCTTCCGGCAGACAGAACGGCTGGACCGCTACGCTGCGGCCATTGAAAAACTGAAGGCCTCTGGCCACCTTTACCCCTGCTTTGAAAGTGAGCAGGAACTGGCCGCCAAGCGCGAAACACAGATCCGCCAGCGTCGTGCTCCGGTTTATGATCGTGCCATGTTGAAAATGACTGCCCAGCAGCGCGCACAGGCTGAAGCAAACGGTAAAGTACCCTACTGGCGCTTCAAACTTTCCAACACCATTGTACGCTGGCGCGATATGGTGATGGGTGATTGCCAGGTAAAACTTCCTTCTGTTTCAGACCCCGTTCTGGTGCGCACAGATGGCACAGTGCTGTACACACTGGCTTCTGTTGTAGATGATCTGGAAACAGGCATTACCCACATTATTCGTGGGGAAGACCACGTAACCAACACCGGCGTGCAGATTGATATTGCCCAAGCTCTTGGGGCACATCCTGATCACTTCCGTTTTGCGCATCTGCCACTGCTGCTTGATGAAAATGGTGGTAAACTTTCCAAGCGGTTTGATGCGTGCTCTCTGCGCACATTCCGGCAGGATGGCATAGAAGCAACAGCGCTTATCTCCTATCTTGCTCGCCTGGGGTCTTCGGATGACCCAGTGTTGCTGCCGTTTGATGAACAGGCCAAGATCTACGATATCTCCCATATCTCCCGCTCTGCCGCTCGGTTTGATACCCGCCAGTTGCTGGCCATGAACCACAAACTACTGGCCCAGACACCTTATGCAGATGTGGCAGACAGATTACCTAAAGGGGCCACAGAGGCATTCTGGCTGGCTATTCGCGGAAATATCGAACTGCTTTCAGAAGCACGCCTTTGGCATAATGTAACGGATGGAGATATCATTCCCCCCGTGCAGGAAGGAGAAGATGACTTCCTGAAAGAAGCCGCAAGCCTGCTACCTGCCGAACCGTGGAATGAAACCACATGGAAAGCATGGACAACCGCTGTGCGTGAAAAAACAGGCCGGTCTGGCAAAGCCCTGTTTCACCCCCTTCGTCTGGCCCTGACAGGTGAAGAACAAGGGCCGGAACTGCGTGATCTTCTACCATTAATTGGCCGCAATCGCGCCTTGGCGCGGCTGCTCCCTTCTGCATAAAGAATAACACGCATGCCCCCGCAATCAGCGCCTTTCCCACCTACCTTTATACCGGGCAAAAGGGATGCGCTGATTGTAGTGGATGTGCAGAACGATTTTCTGCCGGGCGGCACCCTGCCTGTGCCTAAAGGCCATGCCATTGTACCTGTTATCAACAAATTGGCACGTTTACCTTTTGGGGTGATCGTAACCTCGCAGGACTGGCACCCACCTGATCATGTTTCTTTCAATACCCACCATCAAAAGGGTTTGTGGCCCCCGCATTGTGTAGCCCATACATACGGGGCAGATTTTCCCAAAGATTTACACCTACCCGACCATACCCTGCATGTGTTCAAAGGTGCGCAGGCCGATCAGGATAGCTACTCTGCTTTTGGGGCCAAGACAGAATCGGGCCTATTGCTGGATACAGTTTTAAAACAACATGGCATCATGCGTGTTTTTGTGTGTGGCTTGGCATTGGAATACTGCGTGCAGGCCACAGCAATAGATGCACACAAAGCCGGATATGCAAGCGTGCTTCTAACAGATGCCACCCAAGGGTTAGAGGCTGATCCCACCCGTGCTCTTACGGCCTGTCAGGCAAAAGGCATTTTGCTGTATTCTGGGTTACAATTACACATATCTTGCCCAACGTGCTGATTCATACCCTACGCAAACCAGCCAGAGGTTTTTATGCGTAACAGTTTTTCTCGCCGTCGTTTTGGTCTTTGCTGTGCTGGTATGGGCATTTCTGCTCTGGCTGGGCCACCCATTGCTGCACGTGCAACATCCATTCCCGAACTGATGGAACGCGAACCGCCCATGCTGGAGACCCTTAAATGGGCGCCGCATGTGCATAAGGCCATTCAGAACGTTATCAACGCCAACGGGCAATATTCTTCCATCTATAATCCGCAACGTCGGCCTTATGTGGTGGTGGACTGGAACAACACAACCATTGTGGGCGATGTGCAGGAAACGCTGTTCCTCTACATGCTGGAACACTTTAGCTTTCTAATGCGCGCAGATGAATTCCGGCACCTTATCCACGTGCATGCATTTGCGCACCCCTTGCCTGCACCATTTTTTAATATGGCTGGGCAACCCGTTTCCTTCCCGGTGCTGGTAGATGATCTGATAGAGGATTATCGTGCGCTGGCGGCCCGTTACGGGCATATGCCGCATCCGCTCCCACGCGATGTGTTGGCAAAAGATATTACTCTGCAAGCTTTTCGGGCCAGAATGGCCTTTTGCCAACAGGCCGTTGCCACACTGCACGGGCCAGAAGCCGCGCAACGCTGGATGATACGGCTGGTGGCTGGACAAACGGCAGCAGATGTTATTGCCCTAAGCCGCGCGGCAAATGAATGGTGCCTTGGGGCCTCCATTACCACACAAACGTGGGAATGCCCGGCAGAGCGCCCCGGCAAAGCTGGCCCTGTATCTGCCAAAGTTGTGCAGGCCCTACGGCTTACGCCAGAAATGGCCAACCTGTTCCAGATTTTGCAAGAACATGGGATAGACCCGGTTATCTGCACCTCCGGCATGGAGGATATTACTGCGCTGTTCGCAACATCAGCAGAGTATGGATACAACCTGCCGCGTGAACATGTTTTTGGCGCACGTTTGGCAGAACGCAAAAAAATCCTGCTTTCTACCGAGGCTGCTCATTACCCCTTCCCGGCAGATGCTGGCAAAACAGCCATTATTCACAAATATTTTGTCGCAAAACGGCAGATGCCACCGTTAATGATTTTTGCGGGGGAAGACTGCTCCGCTCATATGCTGGACGCTTTTCCTGATACCAAGCTGTGTTGCCTGATTAACCGCAAACAATCTGCCCCTATGCAGAAATTTCTGCAAAAGGCTGCACAATCTGCATCAGACACCACGCCTCGCCAGTTTTACTTGCAAGGGCGTGATGAAAACACAGGAGAGTGGTTGCCAGAAGAAGGCAGTATTTTACTTGGTGAAACCAATCCTTCTTTACCCACCTGATGTTATCAGGATTTGGGCTTCCACCGGTTTAGCAACAGAGAATTGCTGACAACTGAAACAGAACTCATGGCCATAGCAGCCCCTGCCAGCACTGGGTCCAACTTACCAAGTGCCGCTAGTGGCAAACCGAGAATGTTGTAGATAAAGGCAAAAAACAGGTTCTGCCATATTTTGGAAACCGTGGCGCGAGAGAGGGAAAGCGCATCCACCAAGGCCATCAGGTTGCTGCGCATCAGCACAACATCAGCCGTTTCCAGCGCAATATCTGCTCCAGCCCCTATGGCAAACCCAACATCGGCTGAGGCAAGGGCCGGGGCATCATTTATACCATCGCCCACCATGCCAACGCACTTACCCTGCTCTTTCAACTTACGAATTTCGGCTGCTTTGCCATCTGGCAGCACACCAGCAATAACTGTTTTTATACCCACCTGCTGGGCCACATCCTGCGCAACACGGGCGTTATCCCCCGTTAGCATAACCACATCCAGCCCCTGCTGCTGCAAGGCCGCTACAGCTTCATGCGCTTCTGGTCGGATCTGATCTGCCAGCGCAAACCATGCCAGAACCGTTTGCCCCTGCGCCACCCCCACAACCGTACGCCCCTGCTGCTGCCAGCTTTGGGTGAATTCATGATCTACCTTACAGCCAAGAGTGCTAAGATACGTAGGAGAACCCAACGCGGCAGATTGCCCCTGAAACTCTGCGGTAACACCTTGCCCCGGCACCGCCTGAAAGCCAGATATCTCTGCCGCTGTTACATCCTGCGCTCGTACATAATTAACAACTGCACGCGCCAATGGATGTTCGGATTGGCTTTCCAGCGCATATGCCAGAGCCAGCGCATTTTGTGCAGAAGCAGGCGCTATAACCTGAACATCCACAACTGCGGGCTGCCCTTGGGTTAAGGTGCCTGTTTTGTCCACCACAAGCGTTGTAAGCTTACGTGTCTGCTCCAGTGCGTCTGCATTACGGAACAAGATACCCGCGCGCGCGCCCAGCCCCGTGCCCACCATAATGGCGGTAGGAGTTGCCAACCCCAGAGAACATGGGCAGGCGATCACCAACACGGAAATAGCGTTAACAAGGCTTTGGTCCCACACGCCTGTCAACAACCAGCCTGTTGCAAATGTCAGCACAGCCAGCGCCAGCACAACCGGCACAAAAACAGATGCCACCTTATCTGCCAGCCGCTGCACACTGGCTTTGCTACCCTGCGCCTGCTCCACCATATGCACAATGCCTGCCAGAACGGTCTGGCTGCCAATTCCGGTTACTTTGGCCCGCAGCGCGCCAGTCTGGTTTAATGTGCCTGCAAACACATTGGCTCCGACCTGCTTGGTAACAGGCACGCTCTCACCCGTCAGCATGGCTTCGTTCACATCCGATGCGCCAGAAAGCACCACGCCATCTACAGGAATACTCTCACCCGGACGCACCAAAAACACATTGCCAATTTGCAATTGTTCTACGGGTTCATCCGTTATCTGCCCGGCACGTTCAACATGCGCCGTTTTGGGTTGGAGCCGTAACAGACTTTCCATCCCAGCCCCTGCACGCGCCTTGGCCCGTGCTTCTAGCAGACGCCCCAGCAAAACCAGTGTAATAACCAGCGCGCTGGCCTCAAAATAAACAGGCTGATCAAGCCCAAACAACACCACAACCGCACTGAAACCATAAGCAATGCTGGTGCCCAAAACCACCAACACATCCATAGTAGCAGCACCACTACGCAATGCATGCCATGCGCCTGCATAAAAGGAACGGCCACACCAAAACTGAACTATAGTGGCCAGACCAAGCTGTACCCATAGCGGCAACATAACCGCATGGTGTGCGCCTACCATCATGCCCACCATTTCCAGCAAAAACGGCAAGCTTAAAACCGCTGCCAGCACAAAACCCGTAAGCGCTGTGCGCCATTCCTTCTGCCGCTGATGCTTGGCTTCTTCTGCTGTTTTCTGCTGGAAAACGCTTGCGCCATATCCGGCTTTTTCCACCGCTGCTATCAGCGTTTGCACGGTTACAATACCGGGAACAAAGGTCACATGCGCACGCTCGGTAGCCAGATTAACATTTGCATGTACGGATGGCAGGGCGTTCAGCACCTTTTCCACCCGCCCGGCACAGCCTGCACAAGAAAGCCCTGTAAGAGCCAGATCTACGCTGGATGTCTGTGCCCCAAACCCGGCTTTAGCTACGGCACCTAACACATCTGTTACGCTGCTTGCACCGGCCCCCAGATCAACCTGTGCTTTGGCTGTGGCAAAATTGACAGAGGCTTGCACGCCCTCCAACCTGTTCAGCACTTTTTCCAGCCGGGCAGCGCATGCAGCGCAGGACATCCCTTCTACCGGGAAACTGATTGTCTGGCTCATTCACCCTACTCCGCCTGTAGCTGCACACCTGCGTATCGCACCAAAACCAACTTATGATACGACTTTCTGCGTTGCAGGACATTTTCTTGCTCTCATATACACATTGCAGATATGGTGGCGAGATGATGGATCGCATCCTGCCTTTCAGAAAAATTCTGAGCAGCCTGCTTTTTGTAGCAGTGCTGGTGGGTTTGCATGCGCTTCTGCCGGGCAAGGTGTTTGCATCTACCCATGCAATGGGTGGGTGGCCTACAAGTATGCAGTCCGCCGAATGCCATTCTCATGATGCCATGAGCATGCCGATGGAACATTCGGCAGTTGCACCACCGGCAGCCCATGCGGCCCATTGTGCCTTGCAAAACCATGCACACCATCATCAACAACATTGTTGCCAGACAGACTGCTTTGCATCTGGGCTTTCTGCGCTTCTGCCTTATGCGCCTGTGCATGAAGCCGCATGGCAAATACCTGCACATCGGTTACGCAGGAATGTTCTGTTTCTACCAGATTACGCTGCCGCACCTCTGCTAAGGCCACCCAAACTGCATAACGCCTGATTTTTCACACGTTTTAATCAGTCGGTCTGCGCGTTCTTACATACGTGCAGCATAATGCAGAATGGACAATACCCATGCATATTCCTCCTGCCTTGAAAGGGAGAAATGTGTCTCGTCGGCAGTTTATAACTGGCGGCAGCGCATTGGCGGCCATGTATGCTTTTCGGCCACCTCAACAGGTTTTTGCTTCTTCCCACACATCCGGAATTGTACCCCCGCACACCAGCAGTAATTTTGATCTGACCATCGGTTGGGCAAACGTAAATATTGTGGATAAGCCGCAGCGCGTACCCACCATGAATGGCGGTGTGCCCGGCCCTATCCTGCGGTGGCGTGAAGGCGATGATTTACGCCTGAACATTCATAATACGTTGGATGAAACAACCTCCATCCACTGGCATGGCATACGCTGCCCGGCCCATATGGATGGGGTGCCGGGGCTAAGCTTTGCGGGCATTGCACCCGGCGCACACTTTACCTATCGCTTTCCTATCAAACAGAGCGGCACATACTGGTACCACAGCCACTCCAACATGCAGGAAGCCATGGGACTGTACGGGGCCATTGTGATTGACCCCAAGGAGCCAGACCCCAACAGTTATGACCGGGATTACGTTATCCTGCTTTCAGACTGGTCTGATGTGGCGCCCCATACCATCATCAACAAGCTGAAGTTTCAGGACGACTACTATAATTTCCGTCAGCGCACGGCTGCCTCGTTCTTTCATGATGCCAAGAAATCTGGCGTCTGGCCTACACTAAAAGACCGTATGCAATGGGCAGGCATGAATATGTCTGCTACGGATATTTCAGACGTCAGCGGCATTATTTACACCTATCTGATGAATGGCTGCACGCCTGCTGCCAATTGGACCGGTATTTTCAAACCCGGTGAACGCATCAGGCTACGGTTTATCAACGCCTCCGCCATGACCTTTTACGATATCCGCATTCCCGGCTTACAGATGGATGTCATTCAGGCAGATGGAAATAATGTTGAACCCGTGCGGGTAGATGAATTCCGCATTGGTGTGGCGGAAACGTATGATTGCATTGTGCAGCCACAAGACAACCAAGCCTACACCATTTTTGCCCAAAGTGAGGACAGAACAGGATACGCTCGCGGCACGCTCGCCCCCCATTCCGGCATGAGTGCGCCCATTCCCCCGATGGATGAACGCCCCGTACGCACCATGGTAGATATGGGTATGCCCATGCATCAGGTAGCAAAAACACATGCGCCACCCTTGAATGTAGAAAACCAAAACCGTGCCGCCATGCCCATCAACCGGCTGGCAGACCCCGGTGATGGCTTACAAAACAATGGCCGACGGGTTCTGGCATACGCAGACCTACGCGCCACCCACCCAGCCACAGATCAACGCCCACCCTCGCGCGAGATCACGCTGCATCTTACCGGCAATATGGAGCGTTATATCTGGGGATTTGATGGTAAAAAATTCTCGGAAGCTGAGCCCATTCCGCTGCGTTTGGGCGAACGGGTACGCTTTACCCTGATCAATGACACCATGATGGAACACCCCATCCACTTGCACGGCCTTTGGAGTGAACTGGAAAATGGGAACGGCCTGTACAACCCCGTAAAACACACCATTATTGTGCAACCGGGCGGGCGGCTTAGTTACTTGGTGTCTGCCGATACACCGGGTTTATGGGCTTTTCACTGTCATCTGCTTTACCACATGGATCTAGGCATGTTCCGCACGGTGGTGGTGTCATGAAAACATGTTTTTACCGCCAGATTTTGTGTCGTTGGCTCCTGTTGGGCATGCCCGCTCTGCTTATGGCTTTTACGGTTATTCCGCAGGCTAAAGCGGCTTCCATGCACCATGCAGGTATGGAAGGCATGGATGATATGGATATGGGCGACATGGACATGCCAGCCCAAAAACCTGCGCATCCGCAAAGCTCGACACCCGCGCATCATTCTACGCAAAGCGTAGCACCCAACAAAAACGACAAACCGGGCACTTCCGCCTATCCGCCCGTTACACCCAGCGCACAATGGCCAGCCACACCGCCACTTGTGCCCAAAGTGCATTACGTGCAGCATATCCACCCGGTTATGGACCACAACACGTATTTCCATGCGCTTCTGGAACAGTTCGAGGGCCGATATACTCCGGGCAACAGCCTGTTCCGCTATTCTGGCCAGGCGTGGTTTGGCACAGATTACAACAAGTTCTGGGTAAAGTCCGAAGGCTTACTAGATGGCCACCATCGTTTTTCAGACGGCGATCATGAATTCTTTTACGACCGCGCCATTTCCACTTATTTTGATGTGCAGGCAGGTATCCGGTTAGATGTAGATAGCGGCCCTACCCGCGCATGGGGTGCCGTAGGTGTACAAGGGCTGGCACTTTACTTTTTTGATGTATCTGCCACGGCATATTTCAACAACACAGGAGTGGCAGGCAAACTGGAAGGTTCTTATGACTTCCTGATAACCAACCGCCTGATCTTACAGCCACAAGCCGAGCTGAACTTTTATTCTCATGCAGACCCAGAGCGTGGTGTCAGCCGGGGTTTTTCTGACATAGATGCAGGTTTACGCCTACGCTACGAGTTCAAACGCCAGATTGCGCCATATATTGCCGTTACCTATGCCGGGCATTATGGCAACACCGCCAGCGTAGCCAGAAACAACACCCGCATGGCGGAAAATGGGCCAGAGGATTTACGTTTTACCTTTGGCATCCGCTCATGGTTTTAACAGCAAGATAGCCCCAAAACAGAAAAAGCCCTGCCACCTCATGTGTGGCAGGGCTTTTTGCTAAGGCTAACGCCAGAACTGAATTAGTTCTTGGTTTTGTCAACCAGACGGGATTTTGCAATCCACGGCATCATGCCACGCAGTTTTTCACCAACGGCTTCAATCTGGTGCGCATCGTTACGAGCACGTGTAGCTTTGAAGAACACGTTGCCAGACTGGTTTTCCAGCACAAAGTTACGCACGAACGTACCGTTCTGGATGTCTGTCAGAATACCCTTCATGGCTTTTTTGGTTTCTGGCGTAATCACACGCGGGCCAGACACGTATTCACCATACTCAGCAGTGTTGGAGATGGAGTAGTTCATGTTGGCAATGCCGCCTTCATAGATCAGGTCCACGATCAGCTTCATTTCGTGCAGGCATTCAAAGTATGCCATTTCCGGTGCGTAACCACCTTCAACCAGCGTTTCAAAGCCAGCGCGGATCAGTTCAACCAGACCGCCGCACAGAACTGCCTGTTCACCAAACAGATCGGTTTCAACTTCTTCCTTGAAGGAAGTTTCGATCGTACCTGCCCGGCCACCACCGATAGCGGAAGCATAGGACAGAGCAATGTCCAGAGCCTTGCCAGACTTATCCTGCGCAATAGCAACCAGGCAGGGCACACCGCCGCCACGCTGATATTCGGAACGCACGGTGTGGCCAGGGCCTTTTGGTGCGATCAGGAACACGTCCAGATCCGGGCGTGCTTCGATCAGACGGAAGTGGATGGACAGACCATGAGCAAATGCCAAAGCGGCACCCTGCTTCAGGTTCTTTTCCAGAGATTCTTTGTACAGAGCACCCTGGCCTTCATCCGGCGTCAGCACCATAACAACATCTGCCCATGCAGCAGCTTTGTCTGGGGTCATCACGGTGAAGCCAGCAGCCTTGGCTTTTTCAACTGCTGAGGAGCTTTCACGCAAGCCGATCACGACGTCTTTTACGCCGCTGTCCTTCAGGTTGTTTGCGTGGGCATGGCCCTGGCTACCATAACCAATAATGGCAACCTTTTTGGATTTAATCAGATTCACATCGGCGTCACGGTCGTAATACACGCGCATTGCCATGATTTTTGCTCCTTTTAGCAAGCCGGAATAGCTTTTCCGGCTTTTCTCATACTTCAGATGCTCTGAATTGTCTGCGGTCCGCGGCAAATGGAGGCCACGCCTGTGCGTGAAACCTCAGCCAGCCCAAGCGGACGCATCAGCTCGATAAAACTGTCCAGCTTTTCTGTAGAGCCAGTCAGTTCAAACACAAAAGAACTTGCCGTGGTGTCCACTGCCCGTGCACGAAATGCCTGTGCAATCCGCAGGGCTTCCGTACGCGGCTCGCCAGAGGAAACCACTTTCACCAGCGCCATTTCCCGCGCCACATATGGGCCTTCTGCCGTAAGATCCACAACACGGGATACGGGCACCACACGCGCAATTTGGGCACGTATCTGGCGGATAGCGGAGGGGGTGCCAGTTGTCACCACATTCACGCGGGATGTGGTCTGATTTTCATCAACCGGGGCAACTGTCAGGCTCTGGATGTTGTATCCGCGGCCAGAAAACAGCTCCACAATACGAGCCAGCGCACCACTTTCGTTGTCCACCAGAAGAGAGATAACGGCAGAACCTGAAATTTCCTGCTGCATTGTCAGTGTATCCTGAAATCAGACTGGAAGAAGAAAGAAACTCTTGAGGGCAACCCCCAACTGGTCTCAGACCAGCATCTGCCCTTCCTTGGTGATCTTGGCTCCGCTTTCTTCCTGCTCTGGCCCCAAAATCATTTCATTATGGGCAGCGCCAGAAGGAATCATGGGGAAGCAGTTTTCACCTTCCGCCACGCAGATATCCACAATCACCGGCCCATCATGCGCAAGCGCCTGCCGGATGGTATCATCTAACTGACTAAGCTGCGTGACACGCAGGCCCGTGCCATGAAAGCTTTCTGCCAGCTTTACAAAATCTGGCAGCGCATCGCTGTAGCTTTCAGAATAGCGAGAGCCATGCAGCAACTCCTGCCACTGGCGCACCATGCCCATGTAATGGTTGTTGATGATGAAGATTTTTACCGGCAGACGATACTGCGCAATAGTGCCCAGTTCCTGAATATTCATCAGGGTAGAAGCCTCACCAGCAATATCCATTACCAATGCATCCGGGTGCGCAATCTGCGCGCCAACGGCTGCGGGCAAGCCATAACCCATAGTGCCAAGGCCACCAGATGTTAGCCAACGGTTGGGATGATCGAACTGGAAGAACTGCGCAGCCCACATCTGATGCTGCCCAACTTCGGTTGAAACATAGGTATCGCGCCCGGTTTCGCGCGCCAGTTCATAAATGCGGCGGATCGCCTGCTGGGGCTTGATAACCGCATCCGGAGCCTGATCCTGCGTAAAGCGCAAGCAATCCAGCGCACGCCATGCATCAATCCGGTTCCACCATTCAGCCAGTTCTTTCTGATGCGTGAAGGCGGGTTCTTTTTCCCATTCCTCAAGCATCATGGCGATGGTTTCACCCACATCGCCAATAATGGCTTCATCTACGTGGATAATCTTGTTGATCTGTGCCGGATCAATATCCGCATGGATTTTAAAGGATGTGGGAGAAAACGCATCCACACGCCCGGTCACGCGGTCATCAAACCGGCTGCCCAGCGCAATCAGCACATCGCAATCATGCGTCGCCAGATTGGCTTCGTAAGTACCGTGCATTCCCAACATACCCAGAAACTGGGAATCGGTGCCCGGATAAGCCCCAAGGCCCATCAGCGTAGAGGTGATGGGAAAGCCCGTCATCTTAACTAGTTTACGCAGGGCTTCACTCGCTTGCGGGCCAGAATTGATAATGCCGCCACCCGTATAAAACAGAGGGCGCTTGGCATTTTTCATGGCCTTTACGGCGCGGGCCACAGCATCTTTATCCGGCTTGGCCTGCGTTCTTTCCGTACGTGGTGCAATTTCCTTTGCATCCATGTATGGCGCATCACCCACAGTAATGTTTTTGGGCAGATCAATCAGCACCGGGCCAGGGCGGCCAGAACGTGCAATGGCAAAAGCCTCATGCACCGTTGGCGCCAGATCTTCGGGCTTGCGCACCAGATAATTGTATTTGGTAACAGGCCGCGTAATACCTGTGGTATCTGCTTCCTGAAAAGCATCATTCCCGATCAGGCTTGTGGGCACCTGGCCAGACAGGCACACCAGCGGGATAGAATCCATCATGGCATCCAGCAAGCCGGTAACGGCATTTGTAGCACCCGGACCACTGGTAACCAGCACAACACCCACCTTACCGGTAGAGCGTGCATAGGCTTCTGCCGCATGAACAGCCGCTTGCTCGTGCCTTACCAGCACGTGGCGAATCTGGTTTTGCTTAAACAGGGCATCATAAATAGGCAGAACCGCCCCGCCCGGGTACCCGAAAATAACTTCCACACCCTGCTCAGCCAGCGCGCGCATAAGGACTTCCGCACCAGAAAGGGCTGGTGTGTTCCGTGCGTCTGATGGTGCCGAAGCAGTTTTGAGTGTCATGTTATCCTCTCTTCCCGGAAATGGGACAGGCGGCATCTTTAGGCCTCGAATCAGGTAGCGTCAATCCCACGGAGAACGAAAGATACAATTTCTTCGTATTTTCTTTCCGAAAATTGCGCAAAATCAGAAAAAGATGCATCAACTGTGCATTCCAAGCCCTTTTTTGCCAAACTGTGGTGCGCAAACCACGTTGCTTGCCGCTTTGTGTAACGCCCTGTAGCCTGCACAGCCCGTTGCGTGGCTTCTTGCTCGGTTATTTCTCCACGCAGCATGGCAGAAAGTTCTGGCACGCCGTGCGCACGCATGGCTGGCAGGCTGGTATCCAACTTTCGGGCCAGTAATGTCCGCACCTCTGCCACAGCACCATTGCGCAGCATGTTCTCAAACCTTGCAGCAATGCGCGCCCGCAGTTCCGCACGCTCCGGATTGAGGCGAACAGCTACAAACCGGCAAGCAGCAGGCGGCAAGCCCGGCTGTTTGTGCCACCATGTCAGCCCGTGCCCAGTGCCACGCCACACCTCCCATGCGCGCGAAACACGCTGGGAATCTACAGGCCGCAGGCGGCAGGCTGTTTCAGGGTCCACTTCCATCAGGCGGGCATGCAAGGCTGGAGCACCATACTGCGCCACACTTTGGCGGGCCTCCTGCCGGGCCTCATCCCCTGTATCTGGGATAATGGCCAAGCCATGTGTCAGGGCATGCAAGTACATCCCTGTACCACCACATAAAATGGGCAAACGGTTTTGCGCCCATGCCTGCTGCATGCAGGCCAAAGCTTGCTCTCGCCACCATGCCACACTGCCTTTTTCTTCCGCTGGCAGCACACCGTAAAGCCGGTGCGGCACAAGCTGCTCATCTTCTGCACTGGGGCGGGCCGTTAAAACATCGAGATCCTTATAAACCTGCATAGAATCGGCATTAATAATCTCGCCGTTCAATCTGCGGGCCAATGCCAACGCCAGAGCGGATTTGCCAGAGCATGTGGGCCCGGCCACAATAAGTGCTGCGGGCAGATTGGCGGAAGGCTCCGCAAGTCTGCCCATATGGTGTTCTGCTTGCCTCATGCCTGCATTCCTGCCACACACCCCTTTGCCATGACGAGCCTTGTTCTGACCCTTGTTGCCCAGCGTGAGGCAACACCCCTTGATACCGCCACCATTGCACTGGTGCGCGACATTCTGGCCACCACTGCAGAAGCCACTGTGCTTTCAGCAGGGGAAGCGGTTGATATTCCCTGCACGGAAAGTGCAGCCAGCAAGCTGCCAGCCGTGCGGGAAGCGCTGAATACCCTGCCCATAGATTCGGTGCTGACCCATACAGCCACGCGCCGCAAAAAGCTGCTGGTTTCCGATATGGACAGCACCATAGTGGCCAATGAAACATTGGATGACGTGGCAGCACATGCCGGTATTGGTGAAAAAATAGCTGCCATTACTGCACGCTCCATGAATGGTGAGCTGGATTTTGCAGCCTCCCTGCGTGAGCGCGTGGCCCTGCTAAAGGGACTCCCCGCCTCCTTGCTGGAAAAAGCGTGGAAGGACGTCAAACTCAACTCCGGCGCGCGTGAACTGGTGCAAACCATGCACGCACACAGCGCTTACACTGCACTGGTTTCTGGCGGCTTTACCTTTTTTACCTCCAAGGTTGCCGCCCTGTGCGGGTTTGATGAAAACCACGCCAACACGTTGCTTTTTGATGCAGAAGATTGCCTGACAGGCGCAACCGGCCAACCTGTTCTGGGGCCAGATACAAAACTGAGCCTATTGGAAAAGCTAACAGCCACCCATCATCTGCCCGCAGAAGCCACGCTGGCTATTGGCGATGGTGCAAATGATCTGCCCATGTTGCGCAAGGCCGGGCTTGGTATGGCATTTTACGCCAAACCGGTTGTGCGCAAGGAGATTACAGCCCAGATCAATCATACATCCCTACGCACGGTTCTGTTTGCGCAAGGGTATCCTGCTTCTGCATTTATCAAGGACTAATCAGTTCACTACATTTGGCATGACGGCATAAGGAAAAGATTATGCAGTTTGATCCGCGTGATATTTCAACTTATCCCATCGTCCGTGCAATCTGCGTGATTGTTGGGTGTGGGCTGATGGTTTACTGCTTTTGTTTTTTACCTGAACTTGCCGCCAGACACGCCAGAGCACGTTATGCGCCATGTGGCCGCACTTATTGTGGGCACACTTATTCTACTTGGGTCTATCTGGATCTAGAACACAGCACACAATAACGGCTTGATTAAAAACCAAGCCGTTTATGCAGTTCCCTAATAATATAAGGTGTATCATCCAGCGGTAACGCCAACCACGGGGCAGGAAGGCGCGTTTCTGTTTCTTCCAGCACATGCACCCGCCCGGCAAGTTCCAGCTCTTCTATAAAATCGGTAATCCGGCGAGAACGGCCCGGCAAAGGGTAGATTGTTACTGGCGCACACCCAGCAACAGCCTCTGATATCATTGATACACTATCAATTGTGACAATCAGGTTATCTGCACAGGCAATCAGGCCCTCATAGGGATTTTCCCCTTCCCCATTCCAAACATGTCCACCCGCGCCTTCTACAATGGTTTTCAGCACCTTCATGGCTGCCGGGCTTGTGCGCCGAGAAGGAGTAACAACCAAACTGCCCCCCTCCGCCTTAAGGGTTTCGACCAGAACCTGCCCAAGACGATGGGCTTCTGCCTCTCCAAAATGGAAGCGACCATTTGAGCCCCCAACCAAGGCTGCAATAAGAGGGCGTGGCAATTCTGCAAACTGTGGCTGCCATTTTGCACGCGCCTGTTCCAGCGCTTCTGGCGTAAGGCCGTGCAGCGCTGTGCGCCCCAGCAAAACATTGGGGCCTGCAATATCATCGTGCCGACAGGCAATAACCAGATCAAACCGTGACAGATTTTTGCGCGGATTTTGAATTTGCACCACAGGCCGGTGTGAGCCACGCAAACCAGCGCCAACTTCTCCACCCTTACCGCCAACACTCACCACAACAGAGGATTGCGCAAACGCAGGATTTTCTTCCAGTTCCGCCCCATCGCTGCCGCGCAAAAAAGGCTTACCAATCCAGCGCGGCCCACGCAGCATAACACGGGCCAGCTTACTGGGGCATATCGGATGGAAAGTGCCATTCCACCCTGCACGTGCCACAAGCCCCAAAGCCTGCGACCGCATGCCAGCAAAATCTTCCCCCACCACAAAGGCAGCAACGCCCGCCTGCGTTCCGCAAGACGACATATTTGAACCCTCTGGGGTTCCGGCGTAATCTGCACGCGCCATGATGCGTTATTCCTCTGTTGCGCAAGGGAGAGTGCTGAAAAGCGCTCCCGTGTCTTTCTCTCCTTGCCGCTGGAACGGAAAGCGTGCAAGGCGTGTTTGCGCATTCCAGATAAGGAGAAAGGCAACACAATGTCCGGCAGTTTCCATGATCTGGGCCTAGATCCAGCATTATGCGCACATGCGCAGCAGGCGGGCATGGCTGCCCCTACTCCAGTGCAACAGGCTGCTATTCCTGCCATTCTGGATGGCAAAGATGTATTGGTGCGTGCCCCCACGGGCACGGGCAAAACGGCTGCCTATGCTTTGCCGCTTAGCCAGAAGCTGCTGAAATCTCGCAAGCCACGCTTTGTACTGGTGCTTGTGCCCACGCGTGAACTGGTTTTGCAGGTAGAAAAAGTTTTTCGCACCTGTTTGGGAGAAAGCAAAAAAGGCCAGAAGCAAACTGCGGTGACCCTTGTGCCGCTGTTTGGCGGATCTGACCGGGCTGAGCAGGAGCATTTTCTTGCGCAAGCAACTGGCCGACGCATTCTGATTGCAACACCGGGCCGCTTGCTGGATTTTGTTTCCAACCGGATTTGCGATCTTTCAGAATGCGGATATCTGGTTCTGGATGAAGGCGACCGCCTGTTCTCTCCCGAATTTCAGGAAGATACAGAAACCCTGCTCTCCTATCTGCCATCCATGCGGCAAACGTTGGTGCTTTCCGCTACCCAACCCGAAAGTCTTAAAAGCACGCTTTTGAATCTGCTGCACAAGCCGGTTGAAATCAGCATTGAACAAGCCCCCCAAAAGCGCGGGCCCATTCGTCAGGCCGCATTGTTTTTAGATCCCTCTCAGAAGCCGGGCTTTATAAAAGAATTTTTTAGCCGTGCGCCTAAAATGCGCAGTATTATTTTTGTACGCACAAAGGCAGAAGCAGATCAGCTCGCCGCTATTCTTAAAAAAGCACGCCTTGCTGCGGCTCCTTTACATGGGGACATTGCGCAGGATAAACGCACCAGCACAGTTGCCAGCTTTGAATCCGGACGGCTCTTTATTCTTGTTGCCACAGATGTTGCGGCACGTGGGCTGGATGTGCCTTCTGTAAAACAGGTCATCAATTACGATGTGCCAGATCAGCCAGAAACCTATCTGCACCGTATTGGCCGCACAGGGCGCGGCGGAGAAAAAGGGTCTGCTCTTACGTTATGCACAATGGATGATCGCAAAAGCCTACGGCAGATTGAGGTTGGCGCACAGGTGAAATTACGGATTATCAGCGCCGACCAAGCCCTGCCTGTGGCTAAGCCTCCTCAACCTGTTTCACGCCGTTCAAAATCTGTTCGGCCATAATCTGCCATGCCTGCTCTGCCTTTTGCTTACCTTGTGCGTTTGGGGTAGCGGCAGGCTTATCTTTTATAAATTCCGTAAGCGTTACCGCAATGCTCTGGGCTTCTGGCTTGCAGAACAGCACATTAGGTTGTCCTGCAAACTGTTCTACCAGACCACTAACATCTGTTGAAATCACCCAACGTCCGGCGGCAAGGGCTGCGGCACCTACACCACTTTGCGTTGCCTCTCTATAAGGCAACACCAGCGCATCTGCCCATGCCAGAAGCTGGCTGACTTTTGTTTCCGGCACCCATCTATTTTCAATCTGCACATTAGGTAAAGATGCCAACTGCTCCAGCTCCGCACTATGTGGCCCTTTGCCTGCAACACGGCAGATATAATGGGCTTGTGCATCCATGGCTGTAAGAGCTTGAGCCAGCAGATCCAAACCTTTGTAAGACAGTAATCTGCCAAAAAAGAGCAGCCGAACAGGCCCTTTATGCGCAAAAGGCGCACTTTGCTGCCCCTGCGGCGCAACAAACGCAAACGGTGGATGAAAAGCCACCAGCGCACGCCGCCCACGCATATACCATTGCCGTTCAAGCTGGGCAGCCACATGCCGACTTAATGTAACCGGAACATCAGCAAACAAAATAAGCAGACGCTGCAAAAACATCTGCCCAACAAAACCATCTCCGGGATGTGCTGCCGCATCATGCACCAGCACTACAACGGGCACGCCAGCTTTACGCAAAGCTGCAACCATAATCAGATCAAGCGGCCCCGGCATGGCACATATAGCAATATCAGGCTGAACAGTGCGTAACATACGGCCCAATGCGTGCAGCATATATGGAGCTTGCAACAAACGCATAAAAAAGCTGGAAAGGCTTTTATATGTACGCACTGGTACATCGTTATGCAAATCAGGCTCAGCCTGCAGCACTTCCGCCCCGCAGGAAAGAGAAAGAACAGCAGACGTGTTGGGTAACGTGTTCAGGGCTTTGGCAAGTTCCGCAGCAATGCGCGGGCCCGCCCCTTTGCGCCCCCACTGCCAGATAAATACCCGTATGCCACTCAAAACACTTTTCCTAATCTACTTCTGCAACGCAGCTACGGCGTTCAGTAAAGGGGTGGGGCCAAAAGCCCGCAATGCTGCCTTACCAGCGGCCTGCCCAAGCTGGCGGCGCTTATTGGCATCATTTGCAAGAGTTTGTAATGCTTCCACTGCACACCCAATATCTGCCTCTGCCCACACAGCTTGAGGCACCTGATACACGCCCCGCGTATCTGTAGCTGTTACAAGTTTGTAAGAAATTGGCCAACCACAGTCTGATGTCAGAAATTCTGCTGTGGCAGACCAATCTGTGGCTATAACAGGACGTTCCAACAGCATGGCTTCTGCGGGCACCAGCCCAAATCCTTCGCTCCGGTGCAGGGAAAGCACAATATCAACTTGCTGTGTCATGGCGTACACATCTGGCATTGGCAGCATACGGTTTTCAAAACGGATATTCTGTGCGCCACCCGTAGCGTCCTTCAGGCGTTGCATATCTGCTGCATAATGATCTGCACCAGATATTTTCATGACCAACAGGCGGTCTTTTCTGTCTCCAAATGCCTGTCGAAATGCCGCTATAGCAGCCAAAGGGTTCTTACGTTCAAAGCTGGACGCAAGACTAAAAGAAACCAGTACCACCACAGCATCCTCGGGCCACCCAAAAGCCTGACGGTCTAGTTTAGAAGGCTGCGGAGGCACACACGCCAATGGGTAAGGCACAACCTTGACCCGGCCGGGCATAAGAGGTTCCAGCGCCCGTGCGCTAAAGTGGGAAGGAGTCCAGATTTCATGCACACAAGGTACACCTGCATGCCATTCTGGGGAGGCAACCGGCAGTTCCCACACCCAATAACCCACAATGCGCCGCCCTAGCACATGTTTGCGGCCCAGACGCAAAAGAGCTGTGGGCGTTTGTGGCGCATTTACATGCAGCACCAAAGCCGCTTTTGGATCTGCAAAAACAGAATCCAGCCCTGCCTTCCCCTGCGATTGTAGAAGACCTGCTTCTACACCTTCTGCCTTTACCCCTTGAGAAAGCAGACCACGCAGAAGTAATCTGGCCCCTTCACCTAAGCCAGAACCCCGGCCAAGCTCTCCTCCAATAATCACGTTTGCATCAGCAATAGGCGTGGGGCTAACCGCTTTAGGGGCAAGCAAAGCAGTAGCCTTGGCCAATAAACGCCGCCTTTGGGCTACAGGAAACAGACGCCACAAGTGATGGAGAGGATGAAGAGAAGATGTCACTCGTACTGTCCGTCACCTGAAAATAAGAAGAAAGTTGAGACAAAGCAGGGATTGCAGCCCCGCACAACCCACCGCATACTTTTGCACATGCGGTGCTGTTCCTTTTTTCATTCCCCCATACACGCCGAAATACCTTCTCCCCCTAGATATCTGGAGAGCGGGGTATGAGTTGTGCATCCAAGCGGCATGTGCGACCCGATAGCGCATTTCGTTTTCGGGCTGTTTCTGCCTTACTGCCGCCTTCTCCCCCCGCTTTGCCTGCTGTGTGTATTGAATATCCACCGCCAGACATCAGCCCGTGGATTGCGGGAAACTGCGGTATTCAAGGTGTGCATCATTTTGAAAGCCGCCGCCCCGGCCCCCATGTGGCTGTTACAGCCCTGATGCATGGCAACGAATACGCTGGGGCCTATGCCCTGCAACAGCTTCTTAGGCTGCCATTACGCCCGTTACATGGGCGATTAAGCCTGATTTTTCTTAATCTGGCTGCTTATAAAACCTTTAACCCCGCACGCCCCACCTTATCCCGCTTTGTAGAAGAAGACATGAACCGGTTATGGCAGCCGGAGTTAATTGCCTCGGCGCACACATCTGTCGAAATGCAACGCGTACGCGAAGTGCTGCCTGTGCTGGAAACGGTAGATATTCTTTTAGATATCCACACCATGCTCTGGCCAGCACAACCCCTTTTCCTGTGCAGCATGGCGGAAAACAGCCGAGACCTTGCCTGTTGCGTATCTGGCGCGCAACCCAACCCACCTGCTGTTGTTCAGGATGGTGGACATGAGGATGGATTAAGGCTGATTGATTACACCCACTTTAATACGCCACATTCATATACGCGTGCTTGCCTATTGGAAGCGGGGCAACACTGGCAAAAAGATGCCGCACAGCAAGCGTTGCTCAGCACCCGCCTGTTTCTGGCACAAACCGGCACTCTCCCTTCCGCTCCTACATTCGCACCACCTTCAGAACCTGTATGGCAAGCTGTGGTGACAGACTGCGTACGGGCGCTGACATCTCGCTTTGTTTTTGTGCAGCCGTTTGTAAGTGGCAGCGTTATCCGTAAGGCGGGCACTGTTATTGCTTTTGATGGGCAAGATGAAATTCGTACGCCCTATAATAACTGTATCTTGGTTATGCCCAATTTACGCCCACGCCGGGGGCATACAGCCGTAAGGCTTGCCAAGCGCCTTAATAACAAAACGGACATGCAAGCCTAAGCCTACATGCCCGTTCTGATACCCTAAAAGGCGAAGTTATTATGCGCGGCTATAGATAGGAAATTTAGCGCACAGAGCCTTAACGCGTTCATGCACAGCGTTTTCAACTTCGCTGTTACCCTCACCGCCAGAAGCAGCCAGAGCTGTCAGAACCTCGTCAATCATTTCACCAATCTGGCGGAACTCTTCCTCACGGAAGCCGCGAGCCGTTGCTGCCGGGCTGCCCAAACGCACACCGGAAGTGATGGCGGGCTTTTCCGGATCAAACGGAATGGCGTTTTTGTTGGCTGTAATACCAGCGCGTTCCAGAGCCTGTTCCGCAGCTTTACCAGTTACCTTTTTGGGGCGCAGATCAACCAGAAGCAGGTGTGAATCCGTGCCACCTGTTACGATATCAAACCCACGTTCCACCAGAACTTCGGCCAGAACGGCTGCGTTTTTCTGCACCGCTTTCTGGTATTCCTTAAATTCCGGACGGAGGGCTTCACCAAACGCCACGGCCTTACCGGCAATAACGTGCATCAGCGGGCCGCCCTGCAAACCGGGGAACACAGCAGAGTTGATCTTTTTAGCCAATGCTTCGTCATTGGTCAGGATCAGACCGCCACGTGGGCCACGCAGGGTTTTATGAGTGGTGGAGGTTACAATATGCGCGTATTCCAACGGGTTCGGATACAGGCCAGCAGCCACCAAACCAGCAAAATGCGCCATATCCACCATAAGAAGTGCACCAACTTCATCCGCAATGCGGCGGAAGCGGGCAAAATCAATAATACGCGGATATGCAGAGCCACCAGCCACAATGATGGATGGTTTATGCTCACGCGCCAGCCGTTCCATTTCCTCATAGTCCAGCATGCCGTCCTGCTGACGCACGCCGTACTGCACGGAATTAAACCATTTGCCGGAATAGTTGGGGGCTGCACCGTGGGTAAGGTGGCCACCAGCGGCAAGGCTCATACCCAGCACCGTGTCACCCGGTTTGCCCATAGCCATAAAGGCCGCTTGGTTGGCGTTGGCGCCAGAATGCGGCTGCACGTTGGCAAATGCGGCACCAAACAGGGTTTTCACGCGGTCGATGGCAAGGTTTTCAACCTTATCCACTTCCACACAGCCCCCGTAATAGCGGCGGCCGGGATAACCTTCGGCATATTTGTTGGTTAGCACGCTGCCCTGAGCCTGAAGCACAGCTTCAGACGCCATGTTCTCACTGGCTATCAGTTCAATGCCTTCCTGCTGACGCTTCAGCTCGCCTTCAATGGCGGCTGCAACATCCGGATCAGTCTGGGCTAGAGACGCATGGAAAAAGCGATCCAGATCCGTGTGGCTCATTCAGGTGTTCCCTCAAAATCAGACAATATGTTCACCAGCATATTTGCCGGGCGGCAGGCGGTGTCCGTTTGTTACGTTAGAAACACATCTTGCCAGGATGTGCTGCTGGCCTGTTTATAGAAAAAAGACCGTTGGAGGCTTCTTACCGCTTTCCGTGCGGCCCGGACAGGAGAAAAATATATGGAGCAGAAGTCTGCCCCCTCTGTAACATCGGCATTTACGCGATGTTTACCGCTAGACAAGCTACAGGCAGCACCGGGGCTTAAGCGTGTTCTGGGGCCGGGAAGCCTTGTAGCGTTGGGTGTTGGCGCCACAATTGGGGCTGGCCTATTTTCTCTTACCGGCATTGCCGCTTCTGAAAATGCTGGACCTGCTGTGGTTCTTTCCTTTTTTATTGCAGCCATTGCCTGTGGCTTTGCCGGGCTCTGTTACAGCGAACTGGCCAGCATGATCCCCATTGCGGGAAGTGCCTATACCTATGCGTATGTCACGCTAGGCGAAATGATGGCATGGATTATTGGTTGGGATCTGGTGCTGGAATACGCCGTGGGCGCGGCTACTGTTGCGGTTAGTTGGTCTCGGTATGTGGTGTCCTTATTGGATTCGTGGGGGATCGTGCTGCCCCCACGGCTTACGACCTCCCCCTTTGAAACCGTGCAGATGCCTGATGGCAGCATGGTTTCGGGGCTGATGAACTTGCCCGCAGTTTTTATTACCTGCCTGGTTTCATGGATCCTTATTCGCGGGATCTCGCAATCCGCTATGGTGAATGCCGTTGTGGTAGTCATCAAACTATTAGTGATTACGGCGTTCATTGGCTTTGGCATCCACTACATCAACCCGGCCAACTATCACCCCTTTATCCCACAAAATACAGGCACCTTTGGGCAGTATGGCTGGTCTGGCATCATGCGCGCTGCGGGCACCATCTTTTTTGCCTATGTGGGGTTTGATGCCGTTTCCACCACAGCGCAGGAAACCAAAAACCCGGCGCGTGATATGCCCATTGGTATTTTGGGCAGCTTGCTCATTTGCGCGTTGGCTTATGTTTGCTTCTCTTTTGTGATGACCGGTCTGGTCAATTACAAAGACATGCTGGGAGATGCCGCCCCGGTAGCCACAGCTATTAACCGCACGCCCTATACATGGCTGCAACTTGCTATCAAAATTGGCATTATTTGTGGGTTTACATCCGTGCTCATGGGTATGCTTTTAGGCCAGAGCCGCGTGTTTTTTGCCATGTCCCGCGATGGTCTGCTGCCCCCCATGTTTAGCGCCACACATCCAAAATATCAGACACCTTGGATGTCCAACGTCTTTTTCATGCTTATCATCTGCCTGCTAAGCGCGTTTTTGCCCATTTCTGAGCTGGGGCACATGACATCCATCGGCACGCTTCTGGCTTTTATTCTGGTATGCGCTGGCGTAATGATCCTACGCCGCAAGGCACCTGATCATCCACGTGCCTTTCGGGTTCCCGGCGGAGACATTATTCCCATTTTAGGTATTCTCTCCTGCGGCACGGTCATGGTCTCGCTGGATGGACTGACATGGATCCGGCTGGTCGTATGGCTGGCCATCGGGATGGTGATTTACCTTACCTATGGCCGTTACCATAGCGCATTAGCGCGACCCAGCATTCCGCCAGACAGGGTTGCATAAAGCGCACAGGCGCGCATACTTCTAGGCAGCATTCACCCGTCTGTCCCGCCCGCCGTGGTTGGGGTTCTTTTAAGCACCCCGCCACGCCCGCAGGCAGCAGCAAGGAGATCCTGCCCATGATGGCTGGCCGTTTTCCTCTGGCTCGCCCCCGGCGCAACCGGATTGATGATTTCACGCGCCGCTTGGTTGCTGAAAATACGTTGGGCATCAACAACCTCATCTGGCCTATCTTTTTTATGGAAGGCACCAACACGGTTACCGAGGTGTCCTCCATGCCCGGCGTACACCGTGTAACGCTGGATAAACTGGCCGCACATGTTGAGCCCGCTGCAAAGCTGGGCATTCCGGCTTTGGCCCTTTTCCCCATTACGCCCACAGAAGCGCGGGATGAAAAAGGCACGGAAGCCACAAACCCGGATAACCTGATGTGCCGGGCCGCCCGCCTGCTTAAAAAAGAATTTCCAAACGTCGGGCTGATTGGTGACGTAGCACTGGACCCCTATACCAGCCACGGCCACGATGGTCTGATTGAAAATGGCTACGTGGTGAATGATCCATCCGTAACCATTCTTTCCCAGCAAGCAGTAAATCAGGCTGCTGCCGGTGTAGACATTATTGCCCCATCAGACATGATGGATGGCCGTATTGAGGCTATTCGGCGTGATTTGGACGGCAACGGGCTGATTAACACCCGGATTATGTCCTACGCAGCCAAATACGCCAGCGCATTTTACGGCCCGTTCCGTGATGCTCTGGGGTCTGGCGGTATGCTGAAAGGTGATAAAAAAACCTATCAGATGGATCCTGCCAACAGCGATGAAGCCCTGCGTGAAGTAGAAATGGACATTGCTGAAGGCGCAGATATGGTGATGGTCAAACCCGGCCTGCCGTATCTGGATATCATCCGCCGTGTGAAAGATGAATTCCACGTGCCCACCTTTGCCTATCAGGTATCTGGTGAATATGCGATGCTGATGGCTGCCATCCGCAATGGCTGGCTGGATCATGAACGTGCCGTTATGGAAAGCCTGCTAGCCTTCCGCCGCGCGGGTGCCAATGGCATTTTAACGTATTTTGCTATTGAAGCTGCAGAACGTATCCGGGCATCTTTCGGCCAATAAGTTGCCAGTCAATATCACGACATATGGGCCAGAGCTTTCTGGCCCATAATTTTGTTGCGGGATCATTTCTCCCCATGACGTCATCGCAAGACAGGCCGCATTTTTTCTACACCGCGCCACCCGGTGCCTGTCCGTATCTGCCCAATCGCATTGAGCGTAAAATACTGGTGGATCTTGCAACCCCGGATGCCAACTTCCTACACAGCCGCCTTTCCCATGCCGGTTTCAGGCGGAGCCATACCTTGGCTTACGCACCTATTTGCGATGGTTGCTCTGCCTGCATTCCTATTCGTTTGCCTGTCAGAAACCTGACGCCTCATCGCACACAAAAACGCGCAGTCCGGCGGAATGCTGATCTTATGCGCAGCCTCCTGCCCCCTACCGCTACAGACGAACAATACACACTCTTCCGCAGATATCTGGATAGCCGCCATTCCGATGGTGAAATGGCGGGCATGTCCATGCATGATTACCGGATTATGGTGGAAGAAACGCCTGTAGATACGCGACTTGTCGAATTTCGTGCGCCAGACGCCACCTTAATGGCCGCCAGCCTAATTGATGTTCTGGAAGATGGGCTTTCTGCTGTTTACAGCTTTTATGAGCCTAACTGCCCTCAGCGTTCTCTCGGCAGTTTTGCCATTCTTTCCTTGGCAGAATTAGCCATGCAGATGGAGTTACCATACCTGTATCTGGGGTATTGGGTGCCGGGCAGCCCTAAAATGGCTTACAAAGAACGCTTTCAGCCCGCAGAAATTTTGCGCAATGGCACATGGCAGAAGTTGGATCTAAACTATCCCCCCAAAACAGAAAGGGCCCATCCGTTTCCGGAAGGCCCTCTGTTCTAAGTGGCAGTGCTTAAGGCTTTTTACCCGCCCAAGGTGGCGCAACTTTGCCAACAGCCGCGCGGCGGCTAACCCAATCTTGCAGATCAGCAAACTGGCGCACACGCGCAGTGCCCGGCCAGTGCAGCCCATCTGCGGCGGTAAACACCACAGCTTGGCGCAACCCTCCTCCATCCGAGTATTTCTGCAAAGCCACACCAAGGCCGCGCGCCATGACGGGCAACTGCTCCAATGGAAAAATCAGGAATCGCCGGTTATCCCCCACAACGGCAACATGGTCTCCTTCTGCGGGTACACATATGCGGGCAAACTCGCCTTCCTTCAGGTTCAGCACCTGTCGGCCCGATCGTTTTTCCGCCACCAAGGCTTCTTCTTCCACCAGCATGCCACGCCCAGCGCTTGAAGCCACCAAGCGGCGTTTGCCATCTTCTATCGGGAAAACAGCCAGAAGGTCTTCATCGTTGGAAAGGTCAATCAACAGGCGAATAGGCTGCCCATCCCCGCGGCCTCGCGGTAAATCGGCCCCTTTTACGGTATAGGCTCGCCCATCTGTTGCAAAGAAGCAGAGCCTATCTGATGTCTGGCAAGGAATAGCCAGCTTGAGAGCATCCCCTTCCTTAAACTTCTGATTTTCCAGATCAACATTATGGCCTTTAACCGCACGCACCCATCCTTTTTGAGAAAGGATCATGGTGAGTGGTTCGCGCTCAACTTCTTCCACCACAGAAATATCAACAGGCTTGGGTGCAGAAAGGATAGTGCTTCTACGCTCACCCAAACGACCTTTCCCGAAAGCTTTGATCATGGTCGTTAATTCGCGCTCGATCGTTTTCCAGCGCTGTTTTTCACTATCAAGCAATGCCATTAATGCTGCTTGCTCGGCAGAAAGCGCATCATGCTCCTTGCGGATTTCCATTTCCTCAAGGCGCCGCAAACTCCGCAGGCGCATGTTGAGCACGGATTCTGCTTGCAAATCTGTTAGCTTGAACGTGGCTATCAGGCTGGCCTTGGCATCATCCTCTTCCCGAATAATGCGAATAACCTCATCCAGGTTAAGATAAACAGCAAGAAAACCCGAAAGAATTTCCAGCCGCCGTTCCACCGCTGTCAATCTATGGCGGCTTCGGCGTTCCAGCACTTCATGCCGATGGTTCAACCATGCCTGAATAACCTGCTTAAGCCCCATTACACCGGGTGAACGATCCGCCCCCAGCACATTCATATTCAGGCCAAAGCGACTTTCCAGCGGTGTGGCGCGAAACAATGTTTCCATCAGCACTTCTGGTTCTATACCGCGTGTTTTGGGCTCCAGAATCAGACGAATTTCATCCGTACTTTCATCACGGATATCCCCTAGCAAAGGCAGTTTTTTCTGATCCAGCAAATCAGCAATCTGCTCAATCAGGCGAGATTTCTGCACCTGATACGGAATTTGCGTAACCACAATATGCCACGTACTAAAACGGCCCTGTTCAACCTCCCACCGCGCACGCATTCTAAAGCTGCCACGGCCTGTTTCGTACGCCTGCAAAATAGCATCCGAATCTTCCACAATCAGGCCACCGGTGGGAAAATCCGGCCCCGGCATAAGCTCTAGCAGCTCCTGCGTAGTGGCAGAGGGTTTACGCACCAACAAAGCAGCCGCAGCGCAAACTTCTGCTGCATTATGAGGGGGAATACTGGTGGCCATACCCACAGCAATACCTGCCGCACCATTGGCAAGCAGATTGGGGAAAGCCGATGGAAGCACAACGGGTTCCTGCTCCTCACCATCATAGGTGGGGCGAAAATCTACGGCATCATCTTCAATGCCGTCCAACAGGGCCACAGCAACTTCTGTCAGGCGAGCTTCCGTGTACCGCATGGCGGCCGGGTTATCACCATCAACAGAACCAAAATTCCCCTGCCCTTCTACCAGCGGGTAACGTGCAGCAAAATCCTGCGCCAGCCGCACCAGCGCTTCGTAAACAGAAGCATCACCATGAGGGTGGAACTTACCGATAACATCACCCACTACACGGGCGCATTTTTTAAAACCAGAAGCCGGATCTAGCCGGAGCTGATGCATGGCATAAACCAAGCGCCGATGCACCGGCTTAAGCCCATCCCGCACATCCGGCAAAGAGCGGGACATGATGGTGGAAAGCGCATAGGCCAGATAACGCTCACTCAGCGCCTCTGCCAGTTTTGTTTCCTCAATATGTCCTGCGGTTTCGCTCATCTGCCATCCCTGGAAAGCTGTGCATGATCCATTAAAAACAAGACATACAGCCCTCGTATCGGTTGTGCCAGTCTTGCGCTACTCGGTTATAGGTGTTTGGTCTGCCAGAACACGCATTTCCAGCCGATCATAGAGCCGTTGGCGTGCTGCGGGTAAGGGTAAATGGCGCTGGCCAAAGGCGTCGCGCGCCAGAAAATGGCCTGTTAGGCGTAAACCTGCCAACCAATCTGCCGCATGACCGGTTTGTTCTGTATCTCGCAAAAAAGACGGAAGTGGCAAAAGCCGATCTTTCCACTCTCCTGCACCTTCCTCACTAACTGCGCGCCCTGTACGTGGTGAGACACAATGCAGATTTTCTGTGCTGCCGGTAACCGCACAAGCGGAAAGATCCAGCCCAAAACCTAAAGTTGCCAGCAGTGCCATTTCCCACCGCACTACGTGTGGCATACCTTCCCGTTCTGCAACAACAGGATCATACCCCAAAAAGGTAAGTAAACGCACAGTTTCTGCAAAAAGGAATGGGCAAGGATCAGCTTCTGGCAACGTAACATCCGCCAACACACAAACAGATTGCACCATGCCCAGCGCTAACGGAGCATCCAGCAATCGTGCAGCACAGGCGTAAAGTAGCTCGCCAGAAATTTGTAATGGTGCTGCGGCGCTGCGTTTATGAAAGCTGGTTTTAACCACATTGCCCGGTTGCCATAGGGCGCGGCCCGCTTTACTGGCACCGCCATAGGCTATACCCCGCAGAGGGCCGTAATCTTCTGTTAGAACGTGTATGCGTGCGCTGGTTTCGCCCTGCACACCTGCAAAAAGCACAAGGGCGGGAGCCTCCTTTTCATAGGAAGTCCCGCCCTTGTCCATCACTCGGAAAGCTCGACCTTAGACGCCAGCAACCTTGGCGACTTCAGCGGCAAAGTCATCTTCTTCTTTTTCGATGCCTTCACCCAACTGGAAGCGATCAAAGCCAACCAGCTTAACGCCAGCTTTCTTCAGCACGTCTTTCACGCGGGTTTCGCCATCATGCACCCATACCTGCTCCAGAAGCACAACTTCTTCGTAGAACTTACGGATGCGGCCTTCGACCATCTTTTCGATGATAGCTTCTGGCTTGCCGGAAGCGCGGGACTGTTCAATCAGCACTGCGCGTTCACGTTCAACTTCTGCCGGATCAAGGCTGGTAACATCCAGGGCGGAAGGACGTGTGGCAGCAACGTGCATGCCAACCTGACGGCCAAGCTGTTCGATAGCTTCATCAGCGGTCGGGGCTTCAATAGCAGCCAGAACGCCAATCTTGCCCAGACCGGGCCGCAGGGCACCGTGAACATAGGTAGCAACCACGCCAGACGGCACAGTAAACACACGTGCCCGACGCAGGGTCATGTTTTCACCGATGGTTGCAACCAGATGCGTCAGTTCATCAGCAACGGTACGACCGGTTTCCAACGTGGCAGCCTTAATGGCTTCCAGATCTTCACCAACCTTAAGCGCAACTTTAGCAACGGATTCCACAAAGTTCTGGAAGGATTCGTTACGGGCCACAAAGTCGGTTTCAGCGTTTACTTCAACCATGGCAGCCACTTTGTCTGCAGAGGCAACGCCTACCAGACCTTCAGCAGCAACACGGCCAGATTTTTTTGCCGCAGCAGCAAGGCCCTTAGTACGCAGCCAATCAATAGCGGCTTCGATATCACCGTTGGCTTCGTTCAGTGCTTTTTTGCAGTCCATCATGCCTGCGCCAGTTTTTTCGCGCAGTTCCTTGACCAGTGCAGCCGTAATTGCCGCCATAATTCTATACTCCTTGAAAAACCCGAACGCGCCCACTTAGGGGCGCGAACCGGAATATTCCATGGCCTGCCAATGCAGGCATTCATGCAGGAAAAAACAGCCCGGCATGATAACCGGGCTGTTTGTGTATTCCGTTAGCTTGCAGCCGGTGCTGGTGCCGGTGTTTCTGTTGCCGGAGCGGCTTCCAGAGCAGGCTCAACAGGCAGTTCTTCAGCAGCGCCGATATCCTGACCGGAAGCGCCCAGTTCTGCGGAAATACCGTCCAGAACAGCGGAAGAAACCAGATCGCAATACAGGCCGATAGCGCGGATGGCATCATCGTTACCCGGAATCGGGAAGGTAACACCACGCGGATCGGAGTTGCTGTCCAGAATAGCCACAACCGGGATACCCAGCTTGTTGGCTTCTTCAATAGCCAGCTTTTCCTTGTTGGTGTCGATCACGAACAGGATGTCCGGCAGGCCACCCATTTCCTTGATCCCGCCCAAGGAGCGTTCCAGCTTGTCGCGCTGGCGGGTCATGTCCAGAATTTCTTTCTTGGTCAGACCAGCGGTTGCGCCGTCCAGCGTTTCTTCAATGCCACGCAGGCGCTTGATGGAACCCTGAATGGTCTTCCAGTTTGTCAGCATACCGCCGAGCCAGCGGTGGTTGACGTAGTACTGACCGCAACGACGAGCTGCTTCTGCAATCGGATCCTGCGCAGCACGCTTGGTGCCAACAAACAGAACGCGGCCACCACCAGCAACAGTGTTGCGGATAGCCTGCAGAGCACGATCAAGCAGGCCAACGGTCTGCTGCAGATCAATAATATGAACCTGGTTGCGCACACCGAACAGATACGGCGCCATGCGCGGGTTCCAGCGACGGGTGTGGTGACCAAAGTGAACACCAGCTTCCAGAAGCTGACGAAGGGTAAAATCAGGCATCGCCATAAGCGTATTCCTACCTTTCTGGTTATTCCTCCGCGAGGCGTTACCCTGCCGGATAGGCAGAGCACCAGATGGTGTTTTCCTCGCGTGCGTTATGCTCCCGGCCTTGACCGAGCGCGGCCCTTATGGCCGTTTTTTTGCGCTCGGACAAGATAAAAAACGCTCTTTTCAGGCTGCGTCTTCTGCCTTGGAGACTGTTTCTACTGGATGGGCGTATTTGTTAGGCACACCACTACGCGCCAGCAGAGCACGAAGCGACTTTACAACAGGGAACACTTCAACGTTGTGATCTCCGCCCAGTTCACGCCATGCGTTCTGTTCCATTTCCACAATTTCGCGGTCTTCTTCAAAGATGCGATGTGTGAAAATACCCAGCGCAGGCCATGCCAGATTGAGCAGGAAGTTCCATTTGGGTTTTTTAACAGAAAGCAGACCAAACGCCTGCGTAACCTGCTGTGTTTCACCCAGCGGCACATAGGATGTCCACAAATCCATGATCAGATCGCCATCCTTATCATGAATCTGGAGTGTCTGATATGGATAGGTGGTACGGATGGACACAACTTCTTCAACCGGCTGCTCCCGGTCTTCGTAGTCATGATGCTTGCCAAAAATCAGGGCTTCAGCCAGCGGCTGATTACCACCTTTACGGGCAAAGCTATAGCGTGCTTCCAGGAAATCATCACCCTTATCCTGCCCCAAAAAACGCGCTGTGATGGAGCCCATCTGCCGCCGATGCAGGAACTGATGGTTCATGTCCATCAGGTTTTCATGCATAAAGGTGTAGTGGCATTTCAGCCGCGGGCTGAACATACGGGTTTTGTATTCCGGGTTCCCCACCTGCGCCACATCAGGCACGGGCACTTTATCAGCCAAAGCCGGATCACCGGGGAAGATAAAGATCAGGCCGCTTTTTTCACGGCAAGGGTAAGACTTAACCGGACGGCCCACCCCTTCCTTGTTCAGATAAGGCACGGTTACACATTTACCTGCGCGGTCAAATGCCCAGCCGTGGTAGCAGCATTTTACACACCCCTTATCATCCACAACGCCCTTGCTCAGCGGCACCTGCCGATGTGCGCAACGGTCTTCTAGCGCATAAACAGGCCCATATTCAGGGCGAATAAGTGCGATGGGGTGGCCAGCATAACGCGCGGCAAATGTTTTGCCGGGGCGCACCTTGTGCGACCACGCCACAGGGTACCAGAAATTAGGATCACAATCGATCTGCCGAAGATCATAATGCGGCGTATTAGAACCGTCCGCCTGTTTTCCCTTGGCCTCTTCCACCAGCATGACGTCACCCTTTCAGAATCCAACAAGGCTGATGCAGCAGGAACAACATCACCTTAAAAACATGCCTATGCCCACGTGCCCTACAATTCCGCATCACGAAACTGCCTGAACAAACATGGGCGGGGATGACGCCTTCAAGATATTGAAGCTGCTTTTTGCTCAAGCCCTGCCGCGCCATCACATGGGTGGGAAGGTTAGCCGATTTTGTATGCTGCGCCCAGATGCAAACAACCAACCAAGCTGTGCACTGGCCGCAACGGTCCTATCCTGCCAGACCACATACCTCATAGAAACAGGCACTCTTCATTGCATTATTGCGGGGCGTGATTTTCCAGAAGATGCGTAGAAGACGGCTGATTGTTACCGGGGATTGTCTCACTTGGGCTTTCCACCACCCCGGACTTCTTGCCATGCGGGGTATGGTGAGGATGGTATTCCTTAACCGGATGAGCCGGGTTCTTGCCATCGTTAGAAGGCGGTTGCGTGCCGGGTTGCTCATCTACCGTGCGTGGGTTGCTCCATAGCTTTTTAGATGGATCAACATGCTCACCATTCGGCCCTTCGGCCGCTTTTGAGGGAGCCTTCCCCTGCTGGGAAGCAGCGCCCTCGGCTGTAGGCGGCGTACCACTATTATCCTGCGCCATAGCCAATGCTGGCATCACACTTAAAGACGCGCCAAGCAGCATAGAAGTTAAGATTTTCTGCATGGGATATTCCTTTTAATAAAATGAGGTATCCCGTTTTCCAACGCCAGTAATTTGGAAGAGTTGCAAATTTTATTTTTTCAGAATTTCCCTTATTTTTCCATAAGATTCTGGATGGCATGAGAGCGCTTTTCCATCCAAATGCGTAACAGTACGCAAGGAAAGGCTGTTTGTTAAATACACCCCTTGCGCTTTTACAATATCTTCGTAACAGACAGGCCGCTCTTGCATTACGCCCACATCTAATAGCAGCCTACGGGCAATGCCCGGTAAAGCGCCTTCTGTAACAGGAGGTGTTATCAACCCTGCCTCTGTTTGCATAACAATATTACTAATTGTGCTTTCCGCTATATACCCTTGCATATTTAGTAAAAGGGCATCATCGCAGCCTTTTCGCTCTGCTTCCTGCCTTGCTACAATACCGGGCAAATAACTGAGCGATTTAATACGAGAAAGTGGGGAAAGCTCATCTCTGCGCACCAGCTCACTCACACACACACGAACAGACTGCTCCCTAAAAACACCGGCAGCACCTGTTATAAAAACTGTTGGCTTGCAGTGTTCTGGCGGCAGCAGGCCGCGTGGCGCCACCCCGCGCGTTACAGTCAACCGGACAGAGCCATTCTCAAAACCAGCACATGCCAAAAACTCCCGGATCGCCTGCAAAGTATTCTCTTGCTCTGGAACAGGTAACCCCAGAACTTGAGCACCATTACAAAGACGCTGATAATGCCATAAAAAATGCGGTACTGTGCCGTTCTTTATACGCAAAGTTTCAAACAACCCGTCTCCCAATGTCACGCCACGATCTAGCGGGCTGATAGCAGCTTGGTCTACGGGATATATTTTGCCGTTTAACCAGATAATACTCACGCCTGCCCCCAGAACTTCTGAAATGGTGCAAATTTCAGGCGCATTTCTTCATATTCCTTTTCTGGGTCAGATAGAATGGTTACACCACCCCCAACACCAATACTCAGATGATTTTTGGAATGCTCCAAACTGCGAATAATTACGGAACTGTCCATACTGCCATCTATTCCAATACGAAACACAGTGCCGCAATACGCACCTCTGGCAGAGGCTTCCAGCTCATCTATAATCTGCATGGCCCGATATTTGGGGGCTCCTGTTACCGATCCTGGGGGCAACGTTACTTTCAAAAGATCAAAAATATCTTTATCAGGCAGCAACTTTCCACGAATTTCTGAAACCAAATGATGCACATGCGGAAACTGCTCTACCACCAGCAGGTCTGGCACATATACGCTGCCTATTTGTGCCATACGGCCAATATCATGCCGCATGAGGTCAACAATCATCAGGTTTTCGGCACGCTCTTTTTCATCATGTAGAAGTGCATTATGCCAAAAAGCATCTTCTTCTGGCGTTTGCCCTCGTGGTGCCGTGCCTTTGATTGGCCGTGATGAAACACAACCATTCGCATCCACTTTCAAAAATCTTTCTGGGGAAGAAGATAGCAGCGCAAAATCTGAACCGCATGACAAATACGCACCAAAAGGTGCTGGTATTTGCTGCCGTAACGCACGGTAGACCTCAGCACTCAGCACATTTTTGGCTATTTCCGTTGTATATCGACACGTTATATTCGCCTGAAAAATATCTCCTGCAGCAATATAATTCCGTGTTTGCGTAACGCTCTGACAATAAGCTGCATGATTTTGGTCTGGAACAAACAGCTTGGTTACATGTAGCTTATATGGTGGAACACGCTCAGGAAGCATGTTCCATTCCCTTATAGACTGCGCCACATTGGGTTCATTCACAAAAAAACTTGAAATTCCTGCAAGAAACACACGTTTTTCAAAACGATCCCAAATAAAGGCATGATCATACATACCTGCCGCCAATGCGGGTGTATTCCGGTCTTTATGGCGAGATAAAACGCCTTCCAGAATCATTCCCATTTGATAACTGGCAAACCCAATAAGACCACCCCAGAATGGAATACCTTGCTGGCATGATCCTCCCGCATATTCCTTTAATTCATCATGAAAAATACGTAGAATTTCAAAAATATTATCAGAAGAAATTATCGGTTTTTTTGTGCCATCCACCTCTATTTCATGAGGCCAGGCCACCACTGTATGACATGGGTTGTGGCAAAAAATCTGCCATCGGCTTCGATTATCTATCTTGCCGCCACTATCCAGAAAAGCACACCATGGCTGTTGCCCCCATGCCGATAAAACAACATCGGGCTCCCTCCATTGTAGCTCCTTTACCTGAACCAATGTTAGACCTGTTCTACCCGAGAAACGCCAGAAAGTGTGCGCAACCTTTGCCCTAAAACGGGTGTAACCTTGTAACGGCCTCGTAGGCGCACCTCTACATCGCAACTATCTGCAACACCCGGCAACAAAACAACCCGCCCTGCTCCGCCCTTTTGTGGTTCCAGAATAGCTTGCAAATCTGGCAAGGCATCGGGCTTTTCTAACCATACCCGCATTTCGCTTTGTCCTTGTGCCGCAGCGGCTTCCAAATCCACAATATCTGTAGCGGTAAGCCGCAGAGCTTCGCCTTCCAGCTTTAAATCGGCTGTTACGAGTATAGCGGTACCAGCTACCAGAATATCACGCACACGCGTCAGCACTTCCGAAAAAACAGTTACTTCGCAACCACCAGATGCATCGGAAAGGCGTACCCATGCCATTTTATTACCTGTGCGGGTTGGGCGTTCCTTTTTATCCACCACACAGCCAGCAATTTTAACCCGGCCACCACCCAGTTCCGCCGCCGTTAACAACTGAGATGTGCGCGTCACACCCAAACGGCGCAGTACCGAACCATAAGCATCCAACGGGTGGGCTGTCATATGGAAGCCAATAGCTTCTGCCTCCATCGCCAGACGTTCAAATTCTGGCCAATCGTGCCCTTCCACCAACCGCAGAGGCTCCACTTCACCTGGGCCACCAAACAACCCAATCTGGCCAGAAGCTGCCTCCTGCGCCTGGCTATGTGCCCGCCTTAAAATAACATCTGCTGATCTGAAAACACGGGCCCGGTTTTTATCAATACATTCAAACGCACCAGCTTTTGCCAGATTTTCCAACTGCATCCGGTTGATGTGCTTGGGATCAATACGGATTGCAAAATCTGCTAGATTTTTGAAAGGTTTTTCTCCCCTCACCTCCACCAGAGATTCCATTGCGCCATAGCCCACCTTTTTGATGGCAGCTAGCGCATAACGGATTGCGTATGTTCCATCTGGCTGTTTTTCGACCGAAAAATCAGCTTCTGATTTATTGATATTTGGCGGCAACACTGCAATATGCATCCGCTCTGCTTCCTGACGCAAAGCAGCAAGTTTTTCTGTACGTTCCCGCGCCAAAGACATACAAGCAGCCAAAAAGGCCACTGGATGGTTAGCCTTCATCCATGCTGTTTGGTACGAAACAAAAGCATAAGCAGCGGCATGAGATTTATTAAAGCCGTAATCTGCAAACTTAGCCATAAGGTCAAAAACCTCAACGGCTTTATCACGGTCAATCCCGCGCTTGGTGGCGCCTTCTGTGAAAATTTCGCGCTGGTGATCCATTTCCGAACGGATCTTTTTACCCATGGCACGACGCAGCAAATCTGCGCCACCCAGGCTGTAGCCAGCCATTTTTTGGGCAATCTGCATAACCTGTTCCTGATAGACCATGATGCCATAGGTCTCTTCAAGAATATCGCGAATTTCCTCGTGCGGGGGCTCCCATACCTCTCCATGTTTTCTACGGCAATAATCGGGAATATTCGCCATTGGCCCTGGGCGATACAGCGCCACAGCTGCAATCAGGTCTTCTATGCGGGTTGGGCGCATTTGTTTAAGAACATCGCGCATGCCCGCGCCTTCAAACTGGAAGACGCCAGCGGTATCACCCCGCCCCAACATTTCATACGTTTTGGGGTCATCCAGCGGAATGTGGCTGAGATCTACATCCTTGCCCATACGGCGGATGAAATCGACACCCCGTTTGAGAATAGTGAGTGTTGTTAAACCAAGAAAGTCGAACTTAACGAGCCCCGCCTGCTCAACAAACTTCATGTTATATTGAGTGACGAGCGTATCACTTTTCGGGTCTCGGTACAGCGGCACAAGCTGCACAAGCGGCCTATCGCCTATCACCACCCCAGCCGCATGCGTACTGGCATGGCGGAAGAGCCCTTCCAACTGCTGGGCTATTTCCAGCAGCCTGCGCAGGGCCTCATCATTATCACGCATTTCCTGCAGCTTGGGTTCACCTGCAATGGCTTCTTTCAGGGTGACCGGTTTGGCAGGATTGTTAGGGATAAGCTCTGCCACACGGTTAACCATACCATACGGCAAACCCAGCACACGCCCAACATCCCGCACAGCAGCACGCGCTTGCAGCTTACCGAAGGTAATAATCTGCGCAACACGGTCTGATCCATATTCATGCCGCACATAGGAAATCACTTCGTCTCGCCGATCCTGACAGAAATCGATATCAAAGTCAGGCATGGAAACGCGTTCTGGATTTAGAAAACGTTCGAACAGCAAATTAAACGGAATAGGGTCAATATCCGTAATGGTAAGCGCCCATGCAGCTAAAGACCCCGCACCAGAACCACGGCCCGGCCCAACCGGTATGCCATGCGCCTTAGCCCACTGGATAAAGTCCGCCACGATCATGAAGTAACCGGGGAACCCCATTTTGGAGATAATATCCAGCTCGAAACGTAAACGTTCCTTATATTTCTCTACTGTTTCTGCATCCAGCTTCATGCCGGACATACGGTGTTCCAACCCTTCCCACGCCATAGCACGCAGGGTTTCATCTTCTGTCGCGCCTTCTCTTACCTTAGGGCAAACTGGCAAAAGCGGCTTGCGGGTTTCCACCTTAATGGCGCAGCGGCGGGCTATTTCCAAAGTGTTGTCACACGCATCTGGCAAATCGGCAAAAAGTGCGCGCATCATTTCCGGCGGCTTGAACCAATGCTCCGGCGTTACACGAAAGCGGTCTTTTTCTGCCATCGTGCGCCCTTGAGCGATGCACAACAGGGCATCCTGTGCTTCGTACATTTTTGGTGTAGGAAAAAAGCACTCATTCGTTGCCACTAATGGCAAACCAAACCGATCGGCCAACGTCAGCACGCCCGGTTCCACAGCTTTTTCAACGCCTAATCCATGCCGGTGCAGTTCTACAATCAGCCTGTCACCAAAGGCTTCATGCACACGGGCCAGCCATTTTTCGGCATCTTCCGTTTGCCCTTCTGCTAGCATCTGAAAAAGTGGCCCACGTGTGCCACCTGTCAGCAGCAACAGCCCCTCTGCTTTCTCACATAGCAAATCCAGAGAAACAAAAGGGTCTGCCGGATCTGAATTTTGGAACCCGGCTGAAGAAAGAAACTGGAGATTCGCCAACCCTGCTTCATTCTGTGCCAGAAGCACTACAGGCTCGGCGGGGGCGCCGGGTTTGTCATTACGCGCAGGCAGGCCGATCTGGCTGCCAATAATAGGCTGAATACCGCTTTTGGTACAATACTGAGAAAATTCCAACGCCCCGAACAGATTGCCTGAATCTGCAATACCCACAGCAGGCATGTGCATTTCCTTCGCCAGCCCCACAATATCGGGCACACGAATGGCCCCCTGGCTAAGCGAATAGGCAGAATGAACACGAAGATGAACAAAATCAGCGTAAGACATGCGTCTTTATAGCACAGACTGGAAGCTTTTCACTCTACCTAAAGTTTTGTTTCAAGCTAGTCACCACGCGTGTGGGGAACACCCAACGAGCACGACCTTATTTACGGAGTCAGCCGGTTCATCCCCGCGTGTGCAGGGAACACCGTGGCGTGCGCCGTTTCGTGTTCCTGCCTATCGGTTCATCCCCGCGTGTGCGGGGAACACAGTTGCAGCGCGTCTCCGTTGGTGTAGATTTTCGGTTCATCCCCGCGTGTGCGGGGAACACATAGATAAATTCAGATCATATAAGGTATTTGAAGGTTCATCCCCGCGTGTGCGGGGAACACGTGATGATGACAGCGTTGCCACGCGCCTCAGCCGGTTCATCCCCGCGTGTGCGGGGAACACCAGCAATGCGGATTTGTTCCCAGCGCGTTCCTCGGTTCATCCCCGCGTGTGCGGGGAACACCAATTTGTGCTGTGGTGCGATCTGGCTGCCAGCGGTTCATCCCCGCGTGTGCGGGGAACACGTGCCACCATCCAGAGTTGAAAGCGCCTTGGCCGGTTCATCCCCGCGTGTGCGGGGAACACTTTGCCTGCACGCCTGCTTTGATGGCGCATTCCGGTTCATCCCCGCGTGTGCGGGGAACACTGTGCCTGGTCAACTTCCTGCGCCACGCTGACCGGTTCATCCCCGCGTGTGCGGGGAACACTCCTGAAATCCGGCTGCCATTTGCGGGATACCCGGTTCATCCCCGCGTGTGCGGGGAACACCACCAAGGCCTCTCTCGCCAACCTACGAGATCCGGTTCATCCCCGCGTGTGCGGGGAACACTCTTTGTGGAACCATTTGATTCCATAGCATTATTTTACTGTCAAAGAATCCACCAACCATAAAAGGGCCCAGCCACTTCTGGAATAGTGGCACATTCATGGATACATTGCAGCACTTTGCAGTTTGGAACACTTATTCCGGCTGACTAAATTACTGGCGTTCAGGATTCATCATGCAGATTGTAAAAACCAAAGCAGAACTGGCAGCACTCAGCACCAGTTGGCGGAAAGATGGCCAGACTATTGGCTTTGTGCCGACCATGGGCGCACTTCATGCAGGCCATATCTCACTCATAAATGCGCTGGATGGCAAAGCCTCCCGTCGAATTGTGTCCATTTTTGTAAATCCTATCCAATTCAACAACACCAATGATTTCCAGCATTACCCGCGCGGGCTGGAAGATGATGCTGGCCTGCTACGCAATACCGGCAAAGTGGACGTGCTTTACGCCCCAGATGAAAGCCAAATGTACCCTCCCGGCTTTGCAACTCGTATAAGTGTTTCCGGGCTGGATACTATGCTGTGTGGCGGAGACAGACCCGGCCATTTTGATGGCGTTGCCACTGTGGTTACCAAACTGTTTTTACAAACACGCGCCAATATCGCGGCCTTTGGTGAAAAAGATTACCAGCAACTCTGCCTCATCAAACGCATGGTGCAGGATTTGGATCTACCTGTAGATATTTTACCCGTGCCCACTTTGCGAGAAGCAGACGGGCTTGCCCTTTCATCTCGCAACCGCAGGCTTACGCCACAACAACGCCAACAAGCCACGTTCCTGCCCCAAGCCCTAAAGGCATGCCTTGCAGCCATGCGGAACGGCACAAATGTAGAAAGCAGCTTGGCCACATGCCGTGAAGCATTGAAGAATGCAGGCTTTCACGTTCATTATCTGGAACTCCGCCATGCGGAAAATCTGGCGCCGGCCCCTATTACCAGCAAAGATACACGTTTGTTTGTGGCTGCCAGCTTAGGAGACATCCGACTTATTGATAATATGCCGCTTGCCTAACTTTGGTTTTCCATAAAATTTTTTCCACGATAGCAAAGAACCCAAAATCATGAGCATCAAACGTCTTGCTCCCGAAGAACGCTTAACAGGCGCTGTTATCCATAATGGTCTTGTTTATCTGGCTGGCCAGATTGCCGATGATTCCACATTGGATGCAGAAGGCCAGATGGCTGATATTCTACGGCAGGTAGATGCCTTATTGGCTGAAGCTGGCACGGACAAAAGCCGCCTTATTTCCGCACAGATCTTTCTGGCCGACATGAATGATATGGCTGGCATGAATCGTGCATGGGATGCATGGCTGGACAAAAACAATAAACCCGCCCGCGCAACGGTAGAAGCCAAACTGGCAGACCCCACATGGAAGGTGGAACTCACCGGAATTGCCGCGTTGCCTCAACCATAGTTGCTTTAATAGTGGACGGCTGTTTTGCCAGCCGTTCACTACAAAAAACGAGGCATAAGCAAATGCTTTAATGCATTGATACAATTTATAAATTTTAAAGGGAAATAAGGCTGGCTCCCGAAGTAGGACTCGAACCTACGACCCAGCGATTAACAGTCGCTTGCTCTACCAACTGAGCTATTCGGGACCAGCGAGGGAGCATATAGCTAACCTAAATCGCGCCGTAAACCCCCTTTTTTATTTTTTTTCATATCTCCTCCATCACTCATAAAGCGACAGACACAGCAAGACATAGTAAACCTACAAAAATGAACGCCCAAGGTCCTTCCCAAACACGTCGTAATCTCCTGCTAGCCGGTATGGGCGGTATTGCCGCCATTGGCGGAGGAACCTTTTTGGCAACACGAGGCAAGCATCACACACACAAACAGCCCGATGGTGCTTATCGGCAGATCAAAATAGGTTGGCCAAATTCTGGATCGGCACCAGTTTTGGCTGTGGCTGCACAAAAAGATTTTTTTGCGCATTACAGCTTGGATGTAGATCTGCCCTTCGCCACCATAAATGGGGAAGACACCATTAATGCACTGGCCAGAGGGGATATTTCCTACGCCGTAGCCCCTGCCCTTACGTGGCTCAGGCACCTTTATGCAGGGCTAAATGCGCAGTTGCTTATTGGGGTGCAGCCGGGCAATTTTCGGCTGTTAGTACGCCGCAGCAGCCATATTACACGGCTAGACCAGCTTATGGGCCACACTGTAGCCGTTATGGATCAGAACGCCGCAGATAAGCTGTTTTTTGCCATTATGATGCGCCGCAAAGGGCTAGACGCCATGAACCGCATCAACTGGCTGGATCTACCTCTCCCACAAATTGATGATGCCGCACGCAGCCAAAGAATTGATGCCGTTGTCGCGCATGATTATCAGGCATGGTGGCTGCTTCAATCCTTCCCTGATATGTTTATTGAGCTAGCAGGCAGCAATACTGGCCACTATGCTGAGCGCACAAGTATGGTGCTTGGCGCCTCCAGTTCTGCCCTACAAGATGACCCAGATGCCGCCATTGCCCTTGTGCTGGCCCTACGTGATGCAGCACGCTGGACAGATACCCACCGCGATGATGCTGCAACCCTGATTGCGCCAGATATTACGGATCTTTCTGCAGCCAGCATACGCGCCATGCTACACAGTGAACCTGCTATCCGGCCCGTTATTGGCAAATCATTGCGCGAACAACTGGCGCAGTATTGTGATGAACTGCAACTGGTCAGCCTACTGCCCGACACAGAAGACAGCACAGCACTTGCTCATCATTATGCGCGGAATGTTTTGAAAGAATAAAGTAAAGTGCAGGCACATTTTTAATTGCGCCTGTACTTTACTTGAAAGCTTTACTGCAAGCCTTCTACAAACTGAGCAATACGCTGGCAGGCCTCGCGCAGTGTTTCATCTGCCGTTGCGCAGGACAAACGCAAATAAGGTGAATGCCCAAAGGCGCTTCCTGGCACAGTGGCTACAAAAGCCTCTTCCAGCAAAGCTAATGCAAAGTCATGGTCTGTTTCTAACCGCTTACCGGCAGCAGTTGTTCGGCCAAGACACCCGGCAACACCCGGATACGCATAAAACGCACCATCGGGCATAGCGCAGGTAAACCCCGGAATGGCCCGCAATGCTTCCACAACCATCCGGCGGCGGCGGCCATATGTTGCCACCATTTCCTGCACCAAATCTGCCGGGCCATCCAACGCAGCCGCTGCCGCCGCCTGCGCTATGGAGCACACGCCAGATGTGGCATTGCCCTGAACACCCCGCATGGTAGCGATAAGATCTGCTGGACCGCCCGCAAAACCTACGCGCCAGCCTGTCATGGCATAAGCTTTAGAAACGCCGTTAAGGGTAATGGTGCGTTCTTTCAGATCAGGCGCTACAGCGGCAATAGATGCTGATTTTGCACCATCAAACACCAGATGTTCGTAAATCTCATCTGAAAGTATCCAGATATCTGGATACTGCCGCAAAACTTCCGCAATAGCCCGCAGATCATCCGCTGAGCACACACCACCTGTTGGATTATTAGGAAAGTTCAATACCACCCAACGTGTGCGCGGTGTCAGCACTTTTGCCAGTTCATCCGCCTTCAGGCGGAAACCATCTTCCTCCCGGCAAGGTACAAAAACAGGTGTTGCACCAAACATACGGGCAATAAGCGGATAGCTGACCCAATAAGGCGTGGGCACCACCACTTCATCACCCGCATTCAGCGTGGCCATAAAAGCGTTGAAGATAACCTGCTTGCCACCGTTGGAGACCATAATCTCCTCCGGCTTATAATCCAGCCCGTTTTCACGCGTGAACTTGCGGGCAATGGCCGCCTTAAGGGCTGGCGTACCATCTACGGGTGGATATTTGGTCTGCCCAGCCAAGGCGGCCTGATGGGCGGCCTCTACCACGGCAGGCGGTGTGGCAAAATCCGGTTCCCCCAAAGCAAGGGAGATAACGGGCTTGCCTTCCGCCTTAAGTGCGCGTGCACGGCGTGCCATTTCAATAGTAGCCGGTGCAGGCAAACCTTTTAGTCTATTCGCAAAAGACCGCGCCATATTTTACAGCAGCCCTTTGCAAAAGCGCTGAATACGTGCGCAAGCTTCGCGCAAGCTATCTGTATCCGTAGCATAGGAAATACGGATATGACCGGGGAACATGAAGGCCGAACCATGCACAGCGGCAACGCCTTCTTCTTCCAACAGAGCTGTTACGAAATCTTCATCCGTTTCCAGCTTTTTGCCACCCGGAGACGTTTTGCCCAAGCATTTTTCAACTGTAGGGAACACATAGAACGCACCCTGCGGTACATCACATTCCAGCCCTTCGGCTTCATTCAGCATGGAAACAACCATGTCACGCCGCCCCTGATAGGTGGCAACCATTTCCTGAATGAACTCCTGCGGGCCGGTAAGTGCTTCCACAGCCGCGGCCTGTGCGATGGAACAAGTGTTGGAGGTGGACTGCCCCTGAAGTTTGTTCATGGCTTTTGTTAGCTCTACCGGAGCACCAGAAAAACCAATGCGCCAGCCTGTCATGGCATACGCCTTGGAAACACCATTCATGGTAACGGTGCGGCTACGCAGCAGAGGTTCCACTTCCACAAATGTAGCAGGGCGAAAGCCATCGTAAACCAGCTTGGCATAGATATCGTCTGTAAAGATCCATACATGCGGGTGGCGGAGCAGAACATCACACAGCGGGCGTAGGTCTTCGGCAGAATAGGCCACACCCGTGGGGTTACAGGGTGAGTTCAGAAAAAACCATTTTGTGCGCGGCGTAATGGCGGCTTCCAACTGTTCTGCTGTAATCCGAAAACCATTTTCACGCTTGCAGGGTACAATAACGGGCTTGCCTTCTGCCAACGTAACAATATCGGGGTAGGAAACCCAGCATGGTGCCGGAATAATTGCCTCGTCACCCGGATTAAGGGTGGACATCATGGCATTGTAGATAACCTGTTTGCCACCTGTGGAAACAATAATTTCCTCCGGCGTGTAATCCAGACCACTATCCAGCTTAAAACGCTCTGCCACAGCCTTACGCAGCTCTGGCGTGCCAGCAACATCGGTATAACGGGTTTGGCCGTCTTCAATCGCCTTGGCTGCTGCGCGGGAGATGTTTTCGGGCGTGCGAAAATCTGGCTCACCAGCAGAAAGGCTGATGATGTTCCGGCCTTCAGCTTTAAGTGCACGCGCCCGTGTCGAAATGACAATCGTCTGGCTCGGGCTGATCCTGTTCATGCGGTCAGCAACAATGCTCATGGTTCTCTTACTTTCCGACACTATGTTTTTCATGCCAGTTACCAGGACACCCTACATGCCCCTGAAACAGACATTCGGTTCTGGGGCGGCACAGTAATCCTGTTCGGCCTCCGGCGGAACCGGAGATTTCTCATACGCCGCGTTTTTTGTACGCAATTCAGCGTTTATCTCTCAAAAATGTGTGGGAAACCTGCCTTGCAGCGCACATCTTCCGCTGAAAGGCCTGCCTTGCGCATAGCCCGCACAGCCAATGCACCATCCCGCTTGGCCAGCCTGCGGCCTTCTGCATTACATAATAATGGATGAAAGCTGTAGTCTGGCACGTTCCAGCCCATAAGGGCTTGCAATACGCGATGCAGGTCTGTTGCTGGGCGCAGATCTTCGCCGCGTGTTACCAGTGTAACGCCTTGGGCGGCATCATCATGCGTGACGCAAAGATGGTAAGATGCGGGAATGTCTTTGCGTGCAAGCACCACATCACCGAACAATTCAGGGTAGCATAAAACTGTTCCGCGTTCTTGATCCTGATACGTCAGTGGTGCGCCACGTGTGCATTGGTTTATCCATTGCAAGGCTTTGCTCATATTCAGCCGTAACATATGGGGTTGCCCTTGGCTGATGCGCTCCTGCCGTTCCTGATCTGAGAGATGGCGACACGTTCCGGGGTAGCACAAACTGCCATCTGGAGCCGTATGTGGGGCTGAGAATATGGCGGCACTTTCACGCAGGATATCAGAGCGCGTGCAAAAACAGGGGTATAGCACCCCCATTGCATCCAACCTCGCCAACGTTGCCTGATAGGCAGGCATATTGACCGATTGCCTTAAAACAGGCCGAGCGGAACACAAGCCCAACCATTCCAGATCTTGCAAAATGGCGGGAATAAATTCCGGCTTGCAGCGTTGGGTATCAATATCCTCCAGCCGTACAAACCATTCCCCATCCGGCTGGGCCTTTTGCCACCCATACAAAGCCGAAGCCACATGCCCCAGATGCAGAAAACCAGTGGGGCTAGGTGCAAAACGCGTTACCCACCCGGCATGCTTTGTTTGACTATTATGTAATAAATTGTTCATGTTTTTCATGAAACTATTACTAAACTCTCAAAAGACGCATCAAACAGACAGTCGTTTTGTTGCCTCACTCCCGAACCTCTGCAATACTACATGTAGTAATTACCTCGACGACGCACCTTTTGCAGGCAATCGGCTCCGAGTTTTACGATCGCAGAAAGATGCGCCCTCGAAGATAAGCCGAGGAGACAAGTCTTGCCTGACGGTAGTGCCCTCAACTTTCCTGCATTGGTTCTAAATGCAGATTTCCGGCCACTCTCCTACTATCCCCTTTCCCTATGGGCATGGCAGGATGCCATTAAAGCTGTCTGGCTGGATCGGGTTTCTGTGCTGAGCGAGTACGAGACAGAAGTACATTCTCCGCACCATACCATCCGCCTGCCCAGTGTAATTGCCTTAAAAGACTACATTCCCGCAGCCCGCAAACCTGCTTTTACCCGTTTTAATGTTTTCCTGCGTGACAACTTTTCCTGCCAGTATTGTGGGGAACGCCATCCTACGCAGGAACTAACGTTTGACCATGTTATTCCGCGCTGCAAAGGCGGCAAAACAAGCTGGGAAAATATTGTAACCGCATGCGGGTGCTGCAATCTGCGCAAAGGCTCTCATCTTCCACATGTTATCGGCATGTTGCCACGGCATCGGCCAGAACGTCCATCTTCGTGGCAGCTACAGGAAAATGGGCGCGCCTTTCCCCCCAACTATCTGCACGAAAGCTGGCGCGATTACCTGTATTGGGACACAGAACTAGAAAACTAATCAGGCAGCCACTTTTTAGCGCGTATAGCTGTACCCGTATTCATCTGCCTGTTTCTGAAGATCCGGAGCATCTTTCAGGTTCAGCGGAATCGGTTTTGCGTTTTTCTCACCAAACATAAAGTTATGGTTGGTCATGCGCTGGCATGTATTGGCGGCCAGCGGAAAGCTAAGATACATCGGCCCGGCCATTTGCTTGCGCAGGCAGGTAATATCCGTATCAACCAATGGCAGACGCCCCACCTCGGAAGAGCAACCACCCAGCAGGGTTAGGCCTACCGCTACAAACCCAAGGCATAATGTATTTTTCATCTGCATAACGGATCAGCCACCTTGCTTCAGCATATTTGACAGCGGCTGGAGGCCGCGCTGGCGTATTATTCGGAAACATTCATACTGCCAGCTTCTGCCTACCTCAGCTAGACAGGGAACATCACGCCCCCTGTCTGCCTGCCGCATGGCAGAACTGGCTAAAATGAAAAATGCCGCTTTTAGCTTACTTCGTAACCTGCGCCACGGATTGCATTCTGCAAGGAAGAAACGCCAGCCCGTGTTGGATCATACGTTACTTTCACTTCGCGCGTTGCCAGATTAACATCTGTGGCTTCTACACCATCAATAGCAGCAAGAGCGCGCTTGATAGCAGACACGCAGCCATCGCACGTCATACCATCCACCATAAAGCTTGCTGTGGTTTGGGTCATTTATCTTTCCCTTTATAAAATAACATATTTAACGTGGCCCGCCTTATAGCGCAGCTCTGGCCCAGACGGAATAAGCAGATAGGCAGTCTGCCATCCTGCATTCTCATGATATGCTGCCCGGATGAGCAGCCTTTCCATGTATTCCGGCCCCGACAAGATGCACACCACCCTATCTCAGTGGCAGGATATACCCCTCCACCGCCTGATGTTAGCGACTCTTATAGAAAAACTGGAAAACAGGCTGCTTGCCAACCCCAGCGCCACACGTGTTCTGAAACAATGGATAAGCACTTACAATCTGGCCCCAGACAACAACCTGCATGCTCATCGCCAAACAGAAGGCACGGCACCCTGCCCGCCGTTCTTGTTGCAAACGCTATTAGGTGCCTGTGATACGCAAGCAGAAGATGTGCATTACAGGAAGGTACAACTTACCGCACATGGGAAGGTTTTTTCAGAAGCAGAAAACTGGTACATTCCGGCCAGATTATCCCCGGAAATGGCCACCCAACTAGACACAACAGATAAGCCCTTTGGGCTTGTTGTGGCGGCGCTTAACTTCTCTCGCCAACTTATCAAACGGGAGAGCCTGTGGTTCCCTCTTCCAGATCAATGGGAACAACATGGAATACCGGTTGGTTCAGGCAAGCCTATTGGCCTGCCGCCCTATCTTTTCCGCCATATGGCGGTACTACGCACGCAAACAGGGCAAGCTTTTTGCGTGGTAATTGAAACCTATACCGCAGAAGCATTAGGGGTTCCGCCGCCAGCCATGCCAGCATAAACGAAAACCCCTTTGCTTATATCTTAGGCTTCGGCGTCAGCCTCTGCGCATTCACCCATACGCGTTGTATCTACAAACTTTTCAGTATCATCATCCAGCGCACGTGTTTTACGCCCACCGGGACCATGCACGTACAGGTCTTTCTTATTCAGCTTAGAAACAGCATCAGGCTGCACAGGCATCAGATACCGAGCTGGGCGCTGATGATCCGCCAACTGAAGTTTGGGGTTAAAGACCGAATTGAACTTCCAGAGCATTTTTACAAAGTTGGTCTGGCCATTACGCAGCAGACGCGCCGCAATACCTGCGGTGTCTTTTAGTGCTTCCCAACCCATGTGCTTGGTGTTGAGCACCTGCTGGGTTTTCACCAGTTCTTCGTAAAACTCAGGCAGCGGCAAGGTAGTGGGCAGCACCGCATGCTGAATATCGAACAGACGATAATCCCGCGTTGTCAGACGGCGTGCTTCCTTGTGCCAGATTTCTGTGCCCGGATACGGCGTGGTGACAGAGATATTCACAATATCCGGAATTTCCAAGCACCACTGACGCACTGTTTCAAAGCGCTTCCGATCCCATGAAGGATCAGCAATGATGTTAATGGCAACAATCAGCCCCAGAGAACGTGCGTATTCCAGCGCTTCAAAGTTTTTATCCAGAGAAACACGCTTACGGAACTGCTTCAGACCTTCTTCATCCACAGCTTCCATGCCGATGAAGATGTAGGAAAGCCCAATTTCACTCCAGACCTTGAACACTTCCTTATTACGCAGCAGCACGTCTGCACGCGTTTCAAGGTAGTATTCCTTTTTAATGCCGCGCTTCTTGATTTCGTTGGCAATGGCCATGCCGTGCTCTTCATGCACGAAAGCCACGTCATCCACGATAAAGATGCCGGGTTCCTTAATTTCCTCTAACTCATCCGCAATCACCTGCGGGCTGGCTGTACGGTAGGAACGGCCATAGAATGTCCATGCAGAACAGAACGTGCAATCCCACGGGCAACCACGCGCAAATTCGATAGAGGCCGCCGGGTCCAGCGTGCCAATAAAGTATTTGTTGCGGTGCCGCAGAAGATCACGCGCTGGGCGCACTTTATCCAGCGATTCTACAAAAATGGGGGGCGGCCCTTCACCATCTTTGGTGATAACACCGGGCACTTCTAGAATATCCTTACCATTCTGCACGGCTTCCAGCAGCAGCCCAACCGTGGCATCGCCTTCACCTTTAAGAATGCAGTTAATAGTACCTTCAGAAAGTTCCAGAACATCCTTTGCAATAAAGGATACAGAGTGCCCGCCTACAAACTGGAAGATATTGGGATTGCGGTAGCGAGTTTCTCGGCACAGATCCAGAATTTCTGGCACGTTTGCCAGATAGTTACCGGAGTAACACACCACATCGGGCTGAAACTCATCGAGCATTTTCCAGTAATCTTCATGCGTTTCGGCCTGAAGATCCAAAATCTGCACATCATGGCCGGCACTCCGAGCTGCGCCAGCAACCAGCTCCATGCCAAGAGGCTCCAGACGGAGAAAGACCCGCGTGTACATCAGGGCGCTGGGGTGAACCGCCAGAACTTTCATGTCATTCCTTTTCGCTCGCAAAGCCAACAGCGCGCGGAGGTTTCCTCAACACGCAGCCGGAAAAATTCTCTGGACGCTTACATATTAGAGGAATGCTTATAGAGCAAATGTTAGGCGTGACCCCATCTTTGCAGCCACACCTCCCATGCAAAAGGTGATTACCTCTTGCAGACTGCGCCTCATTAGAGGGCCACAGCAACATATTTATATCGCTCTGGCTGGCAGCAAATCCACCAGCCAGAGTGAATCCGAAAAAAACGGATCAGGGCAGGATTTCGGTTTCCGCGAAGAAGAAGCGGATTTCGTTCGCTGCGTTTTCTGCACTGTCAGAACCATGCACGGAGTTTGCTTCAATGCTTTCAGCAAACTGAGCGCGAATGGTGTTGGGTTCTGCCTTTTTGGGGTCTGTCGCACCCATTACTTCGCGGTTCTTGGCAACTGCGTTGTCACCTTCCAAAACCTGCACCACAACCGGGCCGGAGATCATGAAGGACACCAGATCATTATAGAACGGGCGTTCTTTATGCACTTCATAGAATGCGCCAGCCTGAGCTGGGGACAGCTGAATGCGCTTCTGGGCGACAATGCTCAGACCTGCGTCTTCAAACACGGCATTGATCTTGCCGGTCAGGTTGCGACGGGTTGCGTCCGGCTTGATAATGGATAGCGTACGTTCTTTAGCCATTGGGTTTCTCCTTTTTTCTGGCATACCAGCACCATAAGGGTGGCAGCCGTAGCGCTCCATCTAGAGCATATCGGCGCGGGCTGGTAGGTACCATGCCGGATGTAATGCACGATTCATAAAGAAACGAGAGTTGCGTTGAGCCTTCTTGTCATATCCGATCTTACCCTGCGTATGGCAGGCCGCACCCTTCTGGACCAAGCAAACCTGTCTATAGAGCCCGGCCGTAAGGTGGGCCTTATCGGGCGCAACGGAGCCGGAAAATCTACCCTGTTGGCCGCCATTGCGGGTGATATTTCCCCAGATGGTGGGGAAATTCGCCTGTCTGCCCGCGCCCGTATGGCACGCGTAAAGCAGGAAGCTCCAGCGGATGGCGCATCGCTTCTTGATACCGTGCTGGCTGGTGATACCGAACGCAGCGCCCTTCTGGCAGAAGCCGAAACGGCGACTGACCCTGTGCGCATTACAGAAATACATGAACGCCTGCGCGCCATACGTGCAGATAGCGCCCCGGCACGCGCGGCTTCTGTTCTGGCAGGGTTAGGGTTTAATGCCGCTGCACAGGCCCGCCCTGTTTCAGACTTTTCTGGCGGCTGGCGTATGCGCGTTTCCTTGGCAACTGCGCTGTTTCTGGAACCAGATTTGCTGCTGCTGGATGAACCCACCAACCATTTGGATCTGGAAGCCACCCTGTGGCTGGAAGATTGGCTCCGCCGATTCGCAGGGGCTGCGCTGATTGTCAGCCATGATAGAGGGCTACTGGATTCCTGCGTGGATGCCATTGCGCATCTAGACCATGGCAAGCTCAGCCTAACGCCGGGTGGATACGAAAATTTTGTGCGCATTCGCACAGAGCAAGCCTTACAGCAGGCCCGGCAAGTTGAAAAAATTGCGGCCCAGCGCGCGCATATGCAATCCTTTGTTGATAGATTCCGGGCCAAGGCTACCAAAGCCAAGCAGGCACAAGCGCGCCTAAAGGCGTTGGAAAAACTGCCCGTTATCGAATCCGTGGTGGAAGAAACGCCCGCTCACTTCTCATTCCCAGAACCCGAGCAACTTCCTCCACCTATTTTGAGCATGAACCGTGCCAGCGTGGGGTATGAGGGCAAGCCTGTGCTCAGCAATCTTTCCCTCCGGTTAGATATGGATGATCGCATTGCCCTGCTTGGTGCCAACGGGAACGGCAAATCCACCTTTGCCAAACTTCTTGCAGGCAGGTTGGAACCACTCTCTGGCACAGTAGAGCGTAACCCCCGCCTTAAAATTGGGTATTTTGCTCAGCATCAGGCGGAAGAACTACGCCTGAACGAAACACCCATAGACCACATGGCACGCGCTCTGCCAAAAGCCACACCCCCGGTTGTGCGCGCCCAGCTTGCACGCTTTGGGCTAGATGCAGAACGGGCAGAAACAGCAGTTAAAGACCTTTCGGGCGGAGAAAAAGCACGCCTGCTGTTAGCCTTGGCAACGCGTGATGCCCCGCAACTCCTGCTGTTGGATGAACCAACCAACCATTTGGACCTGGATGCCCGCGATGCGCTTATTCGTGCGCTGGCAGACTATGAAGGTGCTGTAGTTCTGATCAGCCATGATCCACATCTGGTTGAACTGGTGGCTGACCGGCTGTGGTTGGTAGGTGATGGTAAGATTACCCCATTTGAAGGCGATATGGCGGAATATCGCGCGTGGCTGATCGAACACAACCGCGCTGCAAACCGTCCAAAACAGGATAATGCCGCCCAGCCCAGCCGCAAGGATGACCGGCGTGAACGTGCAGAAGCCCGCAAAGCCTTGGCCCCTTTGCGCAAAATTATAAAAGACGCAGAAGCGCGTCTTGCCAAACTGGCGCAGGAACAGAAGAAAATTGAAGCCAGTTTGGCTGATCCTGCACTGTATAGCGAAGGAAAAACACAGGATCTCACGCGCCTGAACACACGCCTTGCCGCCCTAAAAAAAGAGCAGGAAGAAGTGGAAGAACGTTGGCTAACTGCCGAAGCTGAAATGGAAGAAGCCGCCAACGAGGCATGATGCCTTTGCTGGCGTGAGGCATTTTTGCCAATGCGCCAGCTTTTTGTGTCTGACTTTTCAGAATTTCCTTCTCAGATCGCAAGACACATGGATAAGAATACATCTTAAACGCAGCAACACTGCTTCCACGCCTTCCCCTTCCCAATATTCCAGCTTCAAGCAGCCTTCCGAAAGACACTTGCGCATGCCTTCAGACACCCCTTCTTCTCCTGCCCCCCCTCTTGCTGGCGGGCCGTATGAAGGCAAGCCACACTCTGCTGAGTGGCTGCAATCCATCTCCAGAATCCTGCGTATGACCTTCAGCGGTGCCGTTATTGCCCTGGTAGTCTGGTTGATGGGCGATGTGTTGATGGTTGTGTTTGCATCCGTGCTTTGTGCTGTGGTGCTGCATGGGCTGTCTAAAATTCTGGTGCGCCATCTGCGGCTGCCATATGGGTGGGCTCTCAGTGCCGTTATCTGCGGGTTGATTGGCAGTGCTGTCTTTTTGGTCTGGAACAGCGGCCCAGCCATGATTAGCGAAGCTTTGCGCCTGCAAGATGCCTTGCGCCAGCAGGAAACCGCACTGCGTAGCACTTTGCAAAGCACGCCCACCGGCCAGATGATCCTGAACTACCTGCCTGCTTCCTTGGGGGGACATCAGGCTGGCGGTGGAGATACCAGCAGCCTTGCCTCTCTTGGCTCTCGCATTGCCGGATCCATGACAGGCATTCTGGGATCTGCTTTTGGGGCTATCGGCACATTGTTGGTTGTGCTGATAGCCGGGCTGTATTTTGCCATGTCCCCTGCAGTTTACGCCAACGGCTTTCTACGGTTGGTGCCTGTTTCCAAACGCCCCAAAGTGCGTGATCTTCTGCTTAGGGCTGGACAGACACTTTGGGCATGGGTTGCCGGGCAATCTTTGGACATGCTGGTAGTTGGCACGCTTTCTGGCCTTGGCCTGTGGTTTATTGGCGTGCCTTTGGCGTTGGCGCTGGGTGTGCTTGCTGGGTTGTGTAACTTTATCCCCTATATTGGCGCCATTATGGGAGCCGTTCCTGCGTTGCTGCTGGCACTTTCTCTTGGCACGCGGGAAACCATTATGGTGGCTGTACTTTATAGCGTGATCCAGTTTCTAGAAGGTAATGTGCTAGCCCCGGTTATTCAGCGCCACGCCGTACAAATGCCCCCTGCTCTTACAGTTTTGTCACAGACACTTTTTGGCGCCATCTTGGGTTTTCCGGGCCTGATTTTTGCCTCTCCGCTGACGGCTGTGTTGATGGCAACATTGGATGGCCTTACCCCCAAGCTGGATGAAAAAGACCAGATTTAAACGCGGACCGTGACATGAATGTATATTTATCGTAAGGTTTTGGTAATACGCTCTGGATAATGTAAGGTCTGGATCATGCGCGTTCTTCTTGTTGAAGACGATCAAACAGTTCGCAATTTTATAGCCAAGGGTCTTGCGGAAGCTGGACACTTGGTTGAACAGGCTGAAGATGGCAAAAGCGGGTTATCTCTTGCTGCCAGCGAAAAGTTTGATGTGATCATTCTAGATCGCATGCTGCCGGGGGGTGTTGAAGGCCTTCATATCCTACAAACATTGCGCAACCAAAATAATTTAACCCCTGTACTTCTTCTTTCCGCCTTAGCTGATGTGGATGAAAAAGTGACCGGACTGAAAGCCGGAGGGGATGATTACGTTACAAAACCCTTCTCATTTTCCGAGCTTCAGGCACGTCTGGAAGCACTGGTGCGCCGTAACAGAAACGAGGCCCAACCGCAGACACGCCTTACTATTGGAGATTTGGAAATAGATCTGCTCTCGCGCAATGTGCGGCGTGCAGGCCAGAAGATTGAATTGCAACCGCGTGAATTCCGCCTATTGGAATTTTTGATGCGCCATGCCGGTCAGGTTGTTACGCGCACCATGCTGCTAGAAGGCGTGTGGGATTACCATTTTGACCCCCAGACAAACGTCATTGACGTGCATATTTCCCGCCTTCGCCAAAAAATAGACAGACCGTTTCATCACCCGCTGGTTCATACTATCCGTAATGCAGGATACATGCTGCAAGAATGAACATTTTTGCGGCCAGAGGATCAGATAAAAAACCTTTTTGCATGGGTTAAATTGGCAAGCCTATCTTTACCGTTTTGATTGAGTAATCTGCGAAATGTTCCAACGCATTATTCATCTCATTCACAAAACTACGGCTGCCATCACTCATGGCAATCTCTCCCAGCGCATCCCACTCACCGGAAACGGAAATGGAGGGGATGAGGTTACCACCGCCATAAATACCATGCTGGATAGTATCAGCCAGCAGATGGATAACGTGCGACAAACTTCCAACGCCATTGCGCATGATCTGCGTGCCCCTATTGCCCGTGCACGTTCCCAACTGGAAGATGGAGCCTTACACGCACACACTGAGGCTGAACTCCGCACAGCCATTGAGCATGCTATTGAGCAGCTTGACCATGTGACCAGTATTTGTGACGCACTGTTACGTATTGCGCAGATAGAAGCTGGCAGCCGCCATTCGGCCTTTAGCCAGTTTGATCTGGTGCCTGCCCTACGGGATATTCTGGAACTTTACTCCGCTGTTGCAGAAGATCGTGGAATAACGATCAAGACCATTTTCCCCGAAAAACTTCCGTTTTATGGTGATCGCACCATGTTCCAGCAGGCCATTGCCAATGTGTTGGACAACGCCATTAAATTTTCTCCGCCCAAAGGCGTCATTGCCTGCTCCGCCCAGCTTATTCTACCCTCACCTCATTCAGAAAATGATGGCATCGTAGAAATCACCATAACTGACCACGGCATAGGCATGACGCCACGAGACATAGCGCATGCCACACAACGTTTCTTTCGGGCCAAGCAGACACACCATATTTCAGGCTCTGGTCTTGGGCTTTCTCTTGTGCAGGCGATTGTGCAACGTCATGGTGGCCAACTTCATCTAGCCCACAACAATCCGGGGTTAATCGTGCGTATTGAGGTACCCTTGCCTCGCACTAAAATCAGTAAGACTATGGAAATTAATCGCTAATCTAACGTTTTCGAATACAATCATCCCTTTGCCGCAGATACATTGCCTTTCTGCCTTGAACTTGCCCTACTGATAGATTGTTATCGCAGCAGTAAGTATTCACCTGTGGTGGACAGCCTCAGAAAAAGCGCTGCTCTTTGCCAACAGGGAAACATCTAACCTCATTCATTTTTACCCAACAACTCTGACATCAAAAGGAAACACCCGCTGATGCGTTTTTATTCTCGCTCCATGTTGTTCCTGCTTTCCGCAAGTTCCTGCGCATTCATGGCAATGCTCCCCCCAGCTCATGCGGAAGATACAAATACTTTTACCAAGCTTGAGCTTTCTGCTTCTGGCACAACAGATTCCGCCCCAGACCAGCTTACCGCCACATTCCGGGCAGAAGCACGTAACAAAAATGCAGCAACAGCCCAGCAGGCTGTAAATGCGCTGGTGCAAAAAATTACCGAACAAACCAGCAAAAATGATGCCGTGCAGTTAGCGATAACAGGGTACGATGTTTCTGAAACGCGCCCAGACAAAGAGCCCGCTTTTTGGACAGCGACCCAGAGATTGAGCCTGAAAGCCCAAAATGGTAACGCGCTCCTGCCCTTAGCCGGACAGTTTCAGGCAAATGGCCTTATTCTGGAAAGTCTGGATTGGTCTATTTCTGATGACAAGCGTGAAGATCTGCTACTGGATGCTGAAAAGAACGCCATTGCCGAGCTAAAAAAGCAGGCAGACACGGTGGCTGCGTCTCTGGGCTTGCATGTCGTGCGCTTTTCAAATGTCACTATATCTGAAAACCCCATCATCCGCCCCATGCCTATGATGATGTCTATGGCGCGCAGTGCAGATGCCTCGGCAGCAGCACCATCCAGCACCGCACAAACCCAGCATGTTCACGCAAACGCGCGTGCAACTATCCTGCTTGGCCCGTAAAACAAAAAAACCCCTGCTTCCTTAATAAGAAAGCAGGGGTTTTACTGGCAATCAGACTAAAAACACGGTTTAGCGCGGGGCCAGAACCATGATCATCTGGCGGTTTTCAAGGCGCGGCATCTGCTCCACCTTGGCAACCTCATCCATTTCGCCACGAATGCGTTCCAGAACCTTAATACCCAGTTCCTGATGCGCCATTTCACGACCACGGAAACGCAGCGTAACCTTTACCTTGTCACCTTCACCAATAAAGGTTTTCACAGCACGCATTTTAACCTGGTAGTCATTTTCGTCGATATTCGGACGAACCTTGACTTCCTTGATTTCAATGACCTTCTGCTTCTTTTTGGCTTCGTTGCGCTTTTTCTGCTGTTCGTATTTGAACTTGCCGTAATCAAGAATCTTCGCAACAGGCGGCTCGGCATTTGGGCTTATTTCTAGAAGATCCAACCCAACACTATACGCTTTTGCCAAAGCATCACGCACAGTCATAATACCGGCCATTTCGCCATTTTCATCAATAAGGCGAACCTGCGGCACACGGATTTCTTCATTCACTCGCGGCCCTTCTCGGCTGGGCGGCGCGGGATACGGTGATCTGGCTATGGTCGGCTCCTGTAGTACATTTCAATAATTTGCAGAGGCACCTTTTGGGCGCTTCTACCTGTTGTTAGTATGTGCGCAATTATCTGCGCTTTATCAAGCAGGGCAAGCACAAAAACATCTTCATTGCTGCCCTGCTGTGACAAGAAAACTCTGCTTCACCCTTTTTTGCGTAAATCTGGCGGCGTTGCCTCATTTTTCAAGCGTGCAACCGCATCATTCAAGCTCAGAGTCTCCTGCGCCTGCGTGCCAAGGCGGCGCATGGCAACGGTGTGCTCTTCTGCTTCACGTCGGCCAACTACCAGAATCACCGGAACACGCGCCACGCTGTGTTCGCGCACTTTGGCGTTGATCTTGTCATTCCGCACATCGGCTTCTACAGCCAGCCCGGCTTCACGCAAAGCGGCAGCCACTTCCTCTGCATAAGGTGCGGCGTCACTTACAATAGAGGCCACCACCACCTGCACTGGCGCCAACCAGAGCGGGAAACGCCCTGCGTGCTGTTCGATCAGAATACCAAGGAACCGTTCAAAAGATCCCAGAATGGCACGATGCAGCATAACGGGACGATGCCGCCCAGAGTCTTCGCCAATATAACTGGCATCGAGTCGTTCAGGCAGAACCAGATCAACCTGCAAAGTGCCGCACTGCCAATCACGCCCAATGGCATCACGCAGCACAAATTCCAGTTTGGGGCCGTAGAATGCGCCCTCACCGGGGTTGTGTTCGTATTCCACACCAGCCACGGTGCAAGCTTCCTTCAGTGCGTTTTCAGCCTTGTCCCATACCTCATCGCTGCCAGCACGCTGTTCTGGGCGATCTGCAAACTTTACGCGCACATGCTCAAAGCCCAGATCCTGATACACATCATGCAGCATTTTCACGAAACGCACTGTTTCATCTGCAATCTGATCTTCGGTGCAGAAAATATGCGCATCATCCTGCGTAAAGCCACGCACACGCATCAGGCCATGCAATGCACCAGAAGGCTCATACCGGTGGCATGCGCCAAATTCCGCCATACGCAGCGGCAGTTCACGATAAGAGCGCAGGCCATGACGGAAAATCTGTACGTGGCAAGGACAGTTCATAGGCTTGAGGGCGAGGGTTTTGTTTTCGTCCTCAACCGTCGCAATGAACATGTGATGGCGGTATTTGTCCCAGTGGCCAGAAGCCTCCCACAGTGCCCGGTCAACAAGCTGTGGTGTGCGCACTTCCTGATAACCATGGCGTGTCTGGGCACGGCGCATGTAATCCTGCAACGCCGTATAAAGCCGCCAACCTTTGGCGTGCCAGAACACCTGTCCCACGGCTTCTTCCTGAAAATGGAACAGGCCCATTTCCTTACCGATCCGGCGATGATCGCGCTTTTCTGCTTCTTCCAGTTGGTGCAGGTGCGCGTCCAGCTCCTTCTGATCACGCCATGCCGTGCCGTACACACGGGTTAGCATGGGGTTACGATGGTCCCCACGCCAATAGGCGCCAGCCACCTTCATCAACTTGAAAGCGTTACCAACATCCTTGGTGGTGCGCAGATGCGGGCCACGGCACAAATCCAGCCATTCACCCTGCCGATAGATAGAAATTTCTTCATCTTCCGGCAGATCGCGAATCAGCTCGGCTTTGAATTTTTCACCGCGATCTTCAAAAAACTGAATCGCATCATCGCGCTTCCAGACTTCGCGCACAAACGGTTCAGCCTTGGCGACAATTTCCCGCATTTTAGCTTCAATGGCCGCGAAATCTTCCGGGGAGAACGGTTCGGAACGATAGAAATCGTAATAGAAGCCGTTTTCAATGGACGGACCGATTGTAACCTGAGTGCCCGGGTACAGCGCCTGCACGGCTTCGGCCAGCACATGCGCGGCATCGTGCCGGATAAGCTCCAGAGATTCCGGATCTTTGCGGGTAATAAAGCGAAGGGCAGCATCTTTCTGGATGGTCTGGCGGATATCGCACAGCTTTCCATCCACTTCCATGGCCAGTGCGGCTTTAGCAAGACCGGGGCCGATAGCTTCCGCCACCGTCGTGCCTGTTACCGGCCCGTCAAAACTACGAACAGAACCGTCAGGCAAGGTAATGGCGGGCATGGTCAAAGGCTCCAGAAAAGAAAATCAGAAACTGATAGAAGATGCTTAATGACGCCACCAGAGCGCGGCTGCAACCCTTTGCACACAAAGCAATGCAAGATCACGCACACGAAGTACGCGCACCTGCCCTGCCTGCCACCCTAACGGAGCCGTAAGTGCGGGGTTACTATCAGCAGAAAACAGCACAACGCAGCGGCAGCCCATAACGGCAGCCAAATGCATTGGGCCTGTATCATTCCCCACAGCGCATTGCGCCCGCGCAGCCAGCCCTGCAAGTTCTGGCAGAGTGGTCTGGCCCATTAAATTTAGGGCTTGTGGGCAATAAGACAGAATATCCTTTGCCAAGGGCTGTTCAGTTTCATGCCCCACCAATACTGGGCACAAACCACGCCGGGCAATTTCTGCCGCCAGCTCACCATACCGTCTGGCAGGCCAGCGTTTGGCAGGCCGATGCACGGCTGCCCCCGGCACAATCAGCACATAGGGGGTATCAAGCTTTGGCCCTTTATCACGCAGCCATGAAACATCTGGTTGTGACACATTTTCTATGCCAGCCATACGCAACTGATCACGCTGGCGGGCGCGCGTGTGCATCTCATCCCGCCATGGGTTTAAATGGGCAAGTCTGCCCTCTCCTACATGCCCGCACCATGAAGCGGGCCGTCCTGCCAACGCAAAATAACGCGCTGTACGGGCGGATGTCTGTAGATCATAAACCCTGTCATACCCGCGCAACATCTTACGCAGTGCGTATATTTGCGGCACATTTGCCCAATGTGGGCGCATATCCGTAAGGACTTCATTAAACCAGGGTGAAAGCCGGGCCAGTTCAACAAACGGCGCTGTTGTAAGCAAAGTGATATGTGCAGCAGGATATGCCTGCCGGATAGCCTGAAATGGGCCAAAACTTTGCACGAAATCTCCCAACGCACCCAAACGGATAACAAGAATACGTTGCGGTGAAGCCCCTTGGGGTTTTTCAGAATATATTAAATGGCTCATGGTGTATCCGGATCTGCGGCCATAACAGCAAGATCCTGCCGAGCCAGATCTGCTTCATGACTATCTGGTGCCAGATCAAGCACGCGCTGCCAGTCTGCCTGTGCGCCGGTGGCATCCCCTTTACGTTCACGCACAATGCCGCGCTCCAGCAAAGCTGCCGGGTTTTCCGGCTCTATTTCCAAAGCATGTGCTACGTGCATGGCCGCAGCATCAAGCTGCCCTGCGCGACGTTCCGCCGATGCTAGCAAAACATACCCCTCGGCTCCAATATCTGGCTTTTTAGCCACCAGCGCAGAGAGTTCTTTCACCACCACATCAGCCTGATCCTGCGCCAGCAAAGCGCGAGCACGCAACAGGTGCAGGCGGGTGTCATCCTCAAACGCCAGCCCGTAATCTACGCTGCGCAAAGCTTTTTCTGGTTGCCCGGCAGAAAGCCATGCATCCGCGGCATCTTCCTCCAGCCCGGCCCGAAAGCTGGAAGGCGCGCGCTCTGCGTGCTCTATAGGCTGGTGGGCAAGTTCATCCAGTTCCGCTGCTGCACTTTCTTCATCCCCGGCTTCCAGCAATGCCAAAGCATGACAATGCTTGGCTTCCTGCCCTCCGTTACCGTGGCGCTCCCAGTCCAGTGCGTAATCTCTTGCGCCAAATGGATCATCCCCCACCATGGCCATACAAGCTTCTACAGACCATTTCTGCCCGCTTACTGGCCCGGATGTATCCGCAGCATGGCCGCGTGCTGTAGCCGCCGTAACTGGGGCGGAAACAAGCAACGCTGTACCTGCAACCACGCAGGGAAGATGCCGCCGTGTAGGCACAAAAGAAAACTTCATCCTGCCTCCATAACAAACAGGTTCATTCACGCACAGGCCGGGAACCTGAAAAGGAAGAACAGTTCTGCCCTACTGATCTTATGGCACAAAATGTGCAAATTATGATAACACCCTGTTCATGAGCAGTTTTCTGGCCTCTGCCTCCATCCTGCAAATCCTGCCCGCTCTGGAGCAGGGCGGAGTGGAAAGAGGCACCATAGAAATGGCACAGGCCATTACACAAGCTGGGGGCAAGGCGCTTGTCATCAGCGCTGGTGGGCGTATGGAACCTCTGCTGCGGCATAGTGGCGCAGAGCACATTACCCTTCCCGATTGTGGCAGCCGAAACCCCTTGAAGATTGCCAAAAACAGTCATTTCCTCAGCAACATTATTCGCCAGCACAATGTGCAACTTGTTCATGCCCGATCCCGCGCGCCTGCATGGGTGGCCAAAATGGCCTGCAAGCGCACACAAACACCTTTTGTAACAACATGGCATGGCGTGCACGCCAACACCTTTCCCGGCAAGCGGCACTACAACGCTGTTTTAGCATCTGGGGACCGCGTTATTGCCATTAGCAACCACATCGCCCAGCGCCTTACGGAAGAATATCATGTCGGGCCAGATCGGCTACGTACTATCCCGCGCGGGGCAGATACCGATCAGTTTTCGCCACAAATGGTATCCGGCCAGCGTGTGCACCGTCTGGTAGAAGCATGGGCGCTTCCGGCTGATGCCCCGGTTATTCTTATGCCCGGCAGACTAACGGCATGGAAAGGCCAAAGCCTTGTGCTGGATGCGTTGGCCCAGCTTCTAGACCTTTTGCCAGATATAAACTGGCATTGCGTGTTTGCTGGCGGGTGCTCGCCCGAAGATAAATATGCGCAGGAACTCAGCACAAAAGCGGCGCAATTAGGCCTGACTGACCGCGTGCGCTTTGCAGGCCATTGCGATGATATGCCCGCCGCCATGATGCTTGCCAACATGGTGGTTGTGCCCTCTCTCCGCCCAGAACCTTTTGGCCGTGTGGTGGTGGAGGCACAGGCCATGTGTTGCCCGGTTATTGTGGCGCATCATGGTGCAGCAGTAGAAACCGTTGCCCATGGCCAGACGGGCTTTAGCTTTACCCCAGAAAACGCCAACGAACTGGCACAGACCATTTATGACGTGCTGGTTGCGCCACCAGAAATTCTGGAAGCTATCGGATATGCCGCACGCCAGATGGTACTGAGCCATTACAGCACCTTTGCCATGCAACATGCCACACTGGCTGTGTATGATGAACTGCTTGATACCACTCTGGCAGAACACTTTGCTGGCATTAAAAATGATCCTGCCCTCTTTCAGGAACCAACATTTGCAGGATAAGGAAGAAAGACTTTAATTTTCCTGACCTGGAAGGAAGCAGGACACAGACATGACTGCTACTTCTCTTACAACTCCGCCCTCCATTTTTATGCGACCTCCGCAACATCTGGCTTTTATGGCGGCCCCTACAGAAACCGCCCGTGATGAGCTTGATCGGCTGGTGACCCGTTATGGCAACTGCCACCCCGGTGAGGCAGACGTAGTGATCTGTTTGGGCGGTGATGGTTTTATGCTGGAAACCCTACGCGTTATTCTGGAAGCCGGGCTGACAACCCCAGTTTATGGCATGAACTGTGGTTCCGTGGGTTTTTTGATGAACCCTACGAATGAAGAAGACCTTCCTTACAGATTGGCGCATGCACAGGCTGCAATCATTCACCCTTTACGCATGAAAGCCGTAACGGCACATGGCGAAGCACATGAAGCATTGGCGCTGAATGACGTGTATCTGTTCCGCCAGACACGACAGGCAGCCAAATTACGCATTGATGTGGATAGGCTGGTGCGCATTCCCGAGTTGATTTGTGATGGCGCTTTATTGGCCACCCCAGCCGGTTCCACCGCTTATAACCTTTCTGCCCACGGGCCTATTGTGCCACTTTCTGGCAACCTGCTTCCACTTACCCCTATCTGCCCCTTTCGCCCACGCCGCTGGCGCGGAGCACTTCTGCCCTCATCGGCCCATGTCGGTTTTAGTGTTCTGGAACACGACAAGCGCCCGGTTGCAGCCGTTGCCGATTCGATAGAAATTCGGGATGTTGTTTCTGTGCAAGCGTGGGAAGACCGCGAATTGGCCGTAACCTTGTTGTTTGACCCTGGGCAAACCCTTTCTGAACGTATTGCGGCGGAACAGTTTTCTGCATGATGCCGCAGTGTGGCCGCTTTCAGGCGCCAAAAGCAGCTTCCCTCTGGTCTTCTTCCTCTTTTTCTGGATTAGTCTTCCATTTAATGCAGAACATGTTTCCTTTCTCTCGCCGCCTTGCCCTTTTGTGTGCCGCAAGCTTGCTTGCCACCAGCGCGGTCTCACATGCTCAGATTGTTACCAACAGTCAGGCTCTGGACAGTTTGGGCGGGGCAGCACCCATAACCGCGCCCACAACACCTGCGGCACCTGTGCATGAAGCAGCACCTCGCCGGGCAACAACGCCTGCGCATACTGAAACGCGCCGCCGCGTAGCAGAAAAGCCGCAAGCTTCCACAGCACAGAAAAAAGAAACATCCAGCGTAAAAAACACGCAGCCAGCCGCAGCAGCGCCTAAAAGTGCACCTGCCCCCAAGCCGGTTACCAAGCACCCGGTTGAAGCCAAAGCACCCGCACCCGCACCCGCACCCGCACCCGCACCCGCACCCGCAC